>JAQTTF010000017.1 GCA_028710915.1 Minisyncoccota bacterium
TGGCAATGGCAAGCAGGACAAAACTCTTCCTGTTCAGGCAAACAATAATGCTCAAAAAGGAAATGGAGCTGCTTCAAATTCTAATCAAAGTTCCGCTCCTGGACAGATAATTGCCGCAACACAAAATCATATTCCGGTTTGTCCGGGACCTGCCGCAGAAGGCAATGCTCGCTGTCATGCAAGAGTTATTGTTGACGGTTCCTCTCAGCCTGCAGTTACGACTTTACCACAGGGCTATGGACCTCTGCAGTTTCGAGGAGCGTACGGCGTTTCCGGTTCTGTTTCTACACCATCTACAATTGCTATTGTTGATGCATATGACGCTCCGAATGTAAGACAAGATCTGCAAACATACGCAAATATGTATTCCTTGCCTTCACTTGGCAACTGCGCAGTATCATCCGGTACCCCTTCTTCTCCTTGTTTCCAGAAAGTAAACCAAACTGGCGGACAGACATTTCCGAAACCTGATCAGGGCTGGGCGCTCGAAATTTCACTTGATGTTGAGGCGGCGCATGCAATGTGCGGGAATTGCAATATTCTTCTTGTAGAGGCGAATTCAGCAAGTTTCAGCGACCTTTTAACAGCCGTTGATCGTGCTCGCAATATGGGTGCAAAAATCATTTCAGGTTCTTGGGGAGGAGGCGAGTCTAGCAGCGAACTTTCTTATGATAGCCATTTCAATTTCGGAGGAATAGCATTCACTTTCAGTTCTGGTGACAATGGGTATGGAGTGATCTATCCTTCTGCTTCTAGCAAAGTAACTTCTGTCGGAGGAACAACTCTGAATTTGAATACTGATAATACCTATTCTGGAGAAACAGCTTGGAGTGGGGCAGGAAGCGGTTGCAGTTCTCAAGAAGCCAAACCGTCTTTTCAATCATTCCTGACTCTCTGCGGCAGCAAGAGAATCATTGCAGATGTTTCTGCTGATGCAGATCCAAACACCGGGGCAGCAGTCTATGACAGTACCGGATACAAAGGGGTGAAAGGTTGGTTTAAGGTTGGGGGGACAAGCCTCGCTGCACCGCTTATTGCAGCGACGTACGCTCAAGGAATCTTATCTTCTGGCTCTTATGCAAACTCACTTCCTTATTCAAACAGCAGCAATCTCCACGATGTGACATCTGGAAGCAATGGGTCTTGCGGATCAACATATCTTTGCAAAGCAGGAGCTGGTTACGATGGACCAACAGGGCTTGGCACTCCAAACGGAGTAGGGGCATTTTAATTTCTTTACATTAAAAAACCGCTTTACTGGAAATAGTAGTGCGGTTTTTCCTTTTCATTTTATCTGATTTCCTGTATCCTCTTGCAATGCCCAAAGATGATACGATAGTACGTTTTGAAGAAGTGTCTTTTGAGTATGGTCACAACAAGCCTATCTTGGAAGAGGCGGACTTTTCTATTCGCCGGAATGGCAAAATTACGCTGATGGGCCAGAACGGCGCCGGCAAGAGTACTATCTTTGGACTCATTACAAAACATTTGAAACCGGAGTCGGGAAGTGTCCATGTCTCTAATGGAATTACGATCGCGACTTCACGACAAGTGATTCCAAGGAATGAACTTGATCTTACAATTGCTGATTTTTTCCAGAAACAATTTAAAGAAAAAGTGTATGATATTGATCCGAGAATTGATGCGGTATTTGAAGCTGTGAACTTCTCCGCTCCGCACGATCGCATCGTCCGCTCTTTTTCTGGCGGCCAGCAAGCTCGGCTTCTTCTCGCGTCTGCGCTTATACAAGATCCGGATTTGCTTCTTCTCGATGAGCCGACAAACAATCTCGATAAGGCAGGGATTGAACATCTGACACAGTTTCTTAAGAATTATAAAAAAACGGTGATTGTTATTTCTCACGACGCTGAATTTCTCAATGCATTTACCGAGGGTGTTTTGTATCTTGATATTTACACCAGAAAAATCGAGCAGTACGTCGGAAACTATTTTGACGTGAGAGAACAAATTTCCGCTCGGCTTGAAAAAGAAAATCGCAAGAATGCCCAGCTCGCCAAGGAAATTCAGGAAAACAAAGACAAAGCCAACTTTTTTGCAAATAAAGGTGGACAGATGCGTCTCGTTGCGAAGCGTATGCGCGAAAAGGCAGAAGAACTTGAAGAAGAAAAAGTGGACGTGCGAAAAGAGGATAGAACTATCAAACCATTCATTATTCCCGTACAGAGAGATTTGTCGGGCGAAATTCTCCATATCGGCGGGTTTAAAATGATTAAAAATCACAAAGCGGTGCAAAGAAAAACGGACATGTCGCTTAGAAAAAATCAGCATCTCTTGCTTCGTGGGCCGAATGGAATTGGGAAAAGCACCCTTCTTGAAAGCATTGCAATGGGGACTGAAAAGCATATTAAAATTGCTCCAGGTATAAAAGTGGGGTATTACCGGCAGGATTTTTCTACGCTCAATTTTGAAGACAGTGTCTACGACTCGCTTCTTTCAGTGATGGACAAAAAGTATGAAGAAGAAATGCGAAGAGTAGCTGGCGGATTTCTTATTACCGGAGATATGATTTATTCAAAAATTGGAAGCCTTTCAGAGGGTCAGAAAGGATTGGTGGCATTTGCGCGGCTTGTGCTTGAGAAACCAGGACTTCTCATTTTGGATGAGCCGACAAACCACATCAATTTTCGCCATATTCCGCTTATAGCTGAAGCGCTCAATAAATATGAAGGGGCGATGATTCTCGTTTCTCACGTTCCGGAATTTGTGGAAAAAATTCGCATTGATGAGACACTCGATCTCGACAAATAGGAATTTTGTAATTCTCTAACCTATTTTTTTGTAAGAAAAAGGACTCACCTGCGTCTTCATATGTGAACCTTTTATCTAATAAAATATGTTAATACTTTTCATTTTGGGGTTGTTGCTCGGGGGTGTTGCGGTTCTTTTTGCCTTGCAGAATGTGGCAATAGTTACGGTAACTTTTTTTAATTGGCAGCTTGAGGGGTCACTCGCGGTTATATTACTCTTGGCAGTTTCTGCTGGAATTGTAATTATGCTTCTTCTCATTCTTCCTGGAGCTATTGATAACTACTTTAGTTACCGACGTCTCCAAAAGGAAAACAATAAATTGGCGGAAGCACTCCGTAAGCAAAAAGAACTTACTATTTTTGCCAAAAACAACCCCCCTCCGACTCCAGAAGTTATTGCTTCGATTGAACATGGGGCAATCTATTGACGATTTTTGACCCACAAAAATCGGGCATCAAACTTCTCGACAGAGAATTTGAGGCCACATGGCGTATACCCGCACACTAACTTTTTTAGAAGTTGGTGTGCGGGTATACTTAGGGAATGCCATATTATGTATATATTCTTGAATGTGCCGACAAAACGCTCTATGTTGGTTCGACGAATGATTTGAAAAAGCGTCTCCACGCCCACAATAATCTAAAATCCGGCGCACATTATACGAAAATCCGCCGACCCGTTACTCTTAGATATTTTAAAAAAGTTAAATCCTATTCTCTTGTAAGGCAAAAAGAAGCCGAACTTAAACGCCTATCAAGACAAGAAAAACTCAAGCTTTTTTCGATGCGGAAGAAGACCCAGCTATGAATCCAGTCGTCCAACAGAGTTGGAGTGAATAACCGCCTGAAGGCCTGTCAATATTCAAAATATCTCCCACGAGATAGAGATTGGGGAAGAGACGAGATTGCATTGTTTTAAAATCAACTTCTTCAAGTATTACTCCGCCGCTCGAGATGACCGCTTTTTCGAGGCCAAGAAGTTTGTCTATATGAAGCGGGATGTTTTTCAGAAGTTTTACCAAAGAAAGTCGTTCTTCTCGCGTGACGCTGTTGCAGGCTGTCTCGGGATCAATTTTTGAAAGTTCAACGATGATAGGAGCCAAAGCGCTTGGTACGAGAGAGCTTAAAGAATTTTTGAATTTTTTCTTATCATTTTCTTTAAAAATTTCCTGTAATTTCGTGTTGAGTTTTCCGTAATCAAGGGAGGGAAGAAGATCAAGAGAGATAATCACCTCGCCGTATTTCAAAAGTTCTCCAACATCCTTGCTCATATTGAGGATTGTGGGTCCGCTGACTCCAACATGGGTAAAAAGAATCTTGCCCCCTTTACTGTCTTGCTTCGTATCATTTTGAAGAAGGGTAATTTTAATATCTGTGAGACTCACTCCCGCGAGCCGCACTACCCATTTGTCTTTCACGGCGAGGGGAACGAGCGAAGGAGTCGGCTCAATGACCGTGTGGCCAATTTTCTTGAGCCACTTGTATCCGTCCCCAGTCGATCCGGTTTCAGGTCGAGAGATTCCTCCTGTTGCAATTACAACTGAATGAGCATAAATTTCTTTTCCATTTTTTAATTTTACTCCAGCCACTTTGCTCGGCCCTTCTTGTGGAACGAGAATTTCGGTAACAGGGGAGTTTGAAAGAATTTCCACTTTGTTCGCCTTTATATATTCGACAAGCACATTCCAAACACTTTGCGCGCTATCACTTCTCGGGAAAACTCGCAGTTCTTTTTCGACTTTAGTATCCATGTCTCGAGAATGGAAAAAATCGAGCGCATTCTTCACAGAATATTGCGAAAAAGCGGAAAAAAGAAATTTTCCGTTATCTTTGAATTCCTCGAGAAGTTTGCGGTTGTCAAATTCGGCATTGGTAACATTGCATCTTCCTCCGCCAGTTATAAGAAGTTTTTTACCGAGAGAACCATTCTTTTCAACTAAAATTACCCGGGATCCAAGCTCCGCCGCACGTCCTGCAGTCATCATTCCTGCCGGCCCGCCGCCGACTACAACCACATCCCATATATCTTTTTCCATGGCCTGTATCCTAGCATTAAAGGGCTTTGGGGCGAATTTTTTACAACCTGCTATAATGACAGTATGTTCAAGCATACTCATCTTCGAATTATCGCCACTCTGGGACTTCTTCTCCTTGTTTGTGCTCCTGTTATGGCCTTTTCTGCTGCTATGCCGACAAAAGCTCCCTATAAGCCTCTTCGAATCTTTTATTATCGAGAAGGAAAAAATGCTCGCACCTCTCTTTACAGCGGGGAGCTTGCGATAGATGTTCTTGCTCCGCAAGCTTACACTTTTCAAGACGATGGCACGCTCGTTGGCAGTGTGAATCAATATGTTTTAAGTTATTCCAAAAATAAAGGAATTAAAGTGATGCCTTTGGTGACAAATCCGAATTTCAGCAAATCAGGAGTACATTCATTTCTCGACGACGCGGCCCAACAGAGTAAAGCCATCGAAGGATTGGTTAAGGAAGCTCAAGACAAAGGATACTGGGGCTGGCAGATTGATTTTGAACAAATGGATTTCTCATACCGAGATAAGTTTTCAAAATTCGTGGAAAAATTCGGCGACGCAATGAAAACGAACGGTCTTATCTCGAGCGTGGCGGTAGTTTCTCAATTTTCACAAAATCCTTCTGACTATGTGAACACACTCTGGCAAGATCTTATCGGTGTCTATGATTATTCAGCTCTCGCTTCGCATACGGATTTTCTAACCATCATGACCTATGATGATCCAGATTCAGAAGGGCCTATTGCGCGTTACTCATGGCTTAAAAAAGTAATGGACTACACACTGACCCTTGTTCCGAAAGAAAAAGTCTCGATGGGTGTCGCTCTCTATTACTGGCTTTGGAATGATGCGACAGGGAAAATTGTCGAAATTGGGGGAAATGGCGGCATTCAGGAAGCGCTTAAAAAGCATACTGTGACAAGTGGATATAGTACTCTAGAGCAGGCTCCCTATTTTAAATACACGAGTAAAAAGAAACATTATACTCTCTGGTATGAAAGTGGGAGAAGCATTCAGGCCAAACTTGATCTTATGAAAAGTTACGGTCTTGCAGGATTTTCAGCGTGGGCACTTGGGCTTGAAGTGCCGAGTGTAAAAAAAGTCCTATAAAATATGGAACCAAAACGAATCATATTACTCTTTGCTCTCGTCGGCTCATCGCTCGCAAGTGCGCTCCCTCTTCTTTGGGGCGGAAGCGAACTTTCTTTCTCGTCCGTGCTTCTTGGTGGAGTCGGAGGAATTCTTGGTATTTGGATTGGGTTTCGAATAAGCCGATAATTCCCTTGTTTGTAACAAAAGCTTCCGGCCAACGTTATTTATAGTATAGGAGAGTTTGGTCGGAATTCTCGCATATATCTTTTACTTTAATATGGCCAGATATGGGAAGTATGTACAGAAAAAGGTGAGAAGAGTGCTTCATGAGTATAAGCGTGGACACTTGCACATGGGCCGAAGCGGTAAAGTGGTTACAAGCCGGAAACAAGCTATTGCTATCGGGCTTTCGCAAGCAAAAAGGGCCGGAGGAAAAGTCCCACACTCTCCTCACCACAGGAAAAGAAGATTAAGCTCTGGATCCATAGTCAGGTGGATAGGCTAATTTATTCATTTATTATTCGTTAACTTTTTACTATCATGCTTGAAACAATTGCAATTATCCTCTTTATATTGTGGCTTCTTGGGGTTATCGGTGTTTACAGTATTGGATGGTTTATCCATGTTCTTCTCGTATTGGCTATCATTATGGTTCTTGTTCGAGTAATACAAGGAAGAAATCCAATTCAGTAGTTCTGACTATGAAAACTATTATCTTTCTGTTGCTTGCGTTTGTCATCTTGGCGGGGACTTTTGGTTATTATGCGCTTACTCAAACACCGCCTCTTCCTCTGCCCACGTTCTCCTCGTCACCTTCGCCGACAACTTCTCCGGTTTCGAGCGGTGGAGTAGTGTGTTCTCTTATTGCAAAACTTTGTCCGGATGGCTCGTATGTCGCAAGAGTTCCTCCTACATGTGAATTTGCAAAATGTCCTGGAGCTTCACCAACTCCTTTGCCCTCCGGAACTCTCTTCATTTCTGTTACACTTGGT
This sequence comes from Minisyncoccota bacterium, assembly GCA_028710915.1. Taxonomy (GTDB): domain Bacteria; phylum Patescibacteriota; class Minisyncoccia; order Phycocordibacterales; family JAQTLZ01; genus JAQTLZ01. The sequence goes on from JAQTTF010000017.1 coordinate 6,883, forward strand.
CCAACCTGTCCTGTTGAAAGAATTCCTCCAGATCCAAATTGCGCCCCAAAGCCGTATCAAACGAAGATCGATATATTTACTGCAACCAATCAGTTTGTCCGCCAAATTGAAACCGGAATGAATGGAAGTGCAAGTTTCTCCCTTCCAGTTGGTGTTTACGAACTTCGTCCTGTTCATGTAAATGTTTACCCTCGTTGCGAAAATGGGGAAGCGGCGATACAGGCAAATGTTACGACTTCAGTAGCCCTTTCTTGCGATACGGGGATTCGCTAGAGTGGATTTCCTAAGACGTTGACAAAATAGCGGTTTTAGTATATACTTGTGGGGTAATCAAATCTCGCTGTTTTTTGTGTTTGAGAAGCATTTTCCTCAAACAGTGAAGTTTGAGGAATAATATGCACCCAAAACAGTCTCACAACAACGGTCCTCGAAAACCGTATCATAGCCATTCGTCTTCACATGCTGGTTCTGCACGATCTGGTGGTTTTTCTCATTCTCGAACTGGAAGTAGCGCGGCGCAGTTTCGTTCAAATTCACAACCTGCACGATTCGGCGGGACATCATCTGGCCCATCTCGATTTAGTGGACATAGTAATGGTCCTCGACGATTTGGAAGTGGCGGACGACCCCAAGGAGGTTCTCGTCCACACTTTGGCGGACGAAGCGGTTCTCGCGGAGGCGGTGAGAGGATTGATACGGCTCGATTTATAAATAAAGCGGTTATTACCGAAGAAATAGAAAATTTTATTCCGGAACACAAATTTGCTGATTTTAAAATTGATGCAGAGCTCAAGACATCTGTGATTTCAAAAGGCTATACAACTCCAACTCCGATTCAAGACAAAACTATTCCGCATATTCTTCAGGGTTCTGACATTGTAGGAATTGCAAACACCGGAACAGGGAAGACGGCAGCATTTCTCATTCCTCTTATTCAAAAAGTACGACTGAATAGAAAAGAACAAGTGATGGTGCTCGCACCGACTCGTGAGCTTGCAATGCAGATCGATGAGGAACTAAAAGCGTTCACAAAAGGAATGAAAATTTTCTCTGTATGCTGTGTTGGGGGAGCTCCGATAGGCAAGCAGCTTCGAGATCTCCGTTACCAGTACAATTTTATCATCGGAACTCCGGGACGAGTGAAAGATCTCATTGAGCGAAAAATGATCCATCTTCACGAATTTAATTCTATCGTGCTCGATGAAGCTGATCGAATGCTCGATATGGGATTCGTAAACGACATGCGCCTCATTATGAAAGGAATGCCCCAGAAACGACACACCCTTTTCTTTTCAGCTACAATTTCGACGGATATCGAGAAACTCATCAAGGAATTTCTTCACGAGCCTGTACGAATTTCTGTAAAGACACGCGACACGGCAAAAAGCGTTGATCAGGATGTTGTCCGAGTGCGCGGTGCAGACAAGCTTGATACGCTTCACAACCTTTTGAATCAAAAAGAATTTAACAAAGTGCTTATCTTCGGCCGGACAAAACACGGAGTGGAAAAACTCACAAAACTTTTGAACCAAAAAGGATTTAAAGCGGAATCAATTCACGGGAATAAAAACCAATCGCAGCGAGTGCGCGCATTGGATGCATTTAAGAAAAGTCATGCGCAGATTCTTGTAGCCACAGATGTTGCCGCTCGAGGACTCGATATCCCTGATGTATCTCACGTCATCAATTATGAACTTCCGGCGACGTATGAAGATTATGTACATCGAATCGGACGAACGGGACGCGCGGGAAAGAAAGGGAAAGCTTTGACTTTTATTGAATAATATAAAAATCAATATGAAAACCATGAAAGCTAAAGTTAAAAATCAGAATCCAATGCCTATCGCAGTAGTTCTCCCAGCGCATCAATTTCAGAGCACCAAAGGCAAGTGGGTGGAAAAAGTGACAAAAAGCACTGTACTTCTTTGTGTATGCGGAAATAAATATCTCAAGACTCGGCCTAATCAAACAACTTGTGTTCCGTGTCTGGTAAGGCTTCGCGACACCCGATAATGCATCTCTTGTGATGCGAAAAAATCTCGCCAGACAGGCGAGATTTTTTCATATATAATTGTGTGAAATATGAAATATTCTGTAGTCAAATCTTGGCTGCCTTTTGCTCTTATTATTACGGGGTTTTGCGCTCTGGTATACGGGACGGTTCAGCAGGATTATCGCCAATCATTGAATGATCCTCAAATTCAAATGGCAGAAGATGCCTCCGCAAAGCTCGAAAGCGGAGCTTCTCCACAGTTGGTTGTTCCGACAGAAGTTATAAATATTTCTTCAAGCCTCGCTCCGTATACGATTGTTTACGGTGATGATGGGAAAGAAGTCGCATTTTCGGGTAGACTTGATGGGAATGCAATTATACCGCCGCTAGGTGTATTTGATTTTGCAAAACAAAATGGAGAAGATCGTCTGACTTTCGAACCTCAAGCTGGCGTCAGAAGCGCTGTCGTAGTTCGTTACTATAACAACGCGGGACATTCTGGATTTGTACTTGTCGGCCGTGGAATGCGGGAGGTAGAAAAAAGAGAAGTAAAACTTGAAATCATGGTCGGCATTGCGTGGATCGTTCTTCTTGTTTCTTCGTTTGTTTTGATTGCTTTTCTTGAATTCTTAACTGGTCGCAATGCTTAAAACAGAGATGTTAAAAAAATATATTCTTTTTGATTTTGACGGCGTTATCGCGGACTCTTTTCACGTTGCTTGGAGTTTAAATCAGAGAATTTGCGCTACGATCACAAAAGATAGGTATATGGAGGTTCTTGAAGGAAATGTAAATGACTGGGATAAAAATACTAAAGGCTGGCATAAACCAGATTGTAAACACACAATTACAGATTGGTTTGCTGAATATGTCCCTCTTATGAGAAAACAGGTAAAGATAGTGCCCGAAATGGATGCTGTTTTAAAAGAGCTTGGACACAAATATCACTTTATTATTGTATCTTCGAGTCCGACAGAACCGATTCAAGAATTTTTGGAAAAAAACGGCGTTGCAGAGTATTTTACTGAGATTCTTGGAAATGATATTCATACAAGCAAAGTTGAAAAAATAAAAATGGTCTTTTCAAAATATCGCGTAAAGTCAGAAGATTGTGTTTTTGTCACGGATACGCTCGGTGATATGCGTGAAGCGCGAGAAATGAATGTTGATTCGATAGGCACTTCCTGGGGATATCATGAAGGCGAGCGACTTTCAAAAGGGAAACCCTTTCGAATTGTCCATAGGCCCGAAGACTTGGTCGCGGCGGTTTCTGACTATTTCGGAGAAAGAAATGAACAGGGGAAATAATATCTATCTGCTATACTAAATAGCAGTATGAAAGAGGAGATTCAGAAAATATTTGCAGGCGAAGTGCTGAATGATGCGGAAACGCTCTCTAAATATAGCCACGACGCTTCACTTCTCACTGTTGTGCCGAAGCTCGTGCTTTTTCCTCGCGACACGGAAGATGTCAAGAAAATCGTAACCTTTGTCTCTCGTGAAAAGTCTAAAATACCAGAGCTTAGTATCACGGGACGTTCTGCCGGTACAGATATGACGGGAGGACCGCTTGGGGAATCTCTTATTCTCGATTTTACCTCTCATTTTAAAAAAACTCGGATTAATGCTCGGGGACTTAGCGCCACGGTAGAGCCCGGAGTTTTTTTCCGTGACTTTGAAGCCTTGACTACTCCGGAAAAAATTTCTTTGCCGATCTATCCCGCTTCAAAAAATATTGCGGCGCTTGGCGGGATGGTGATGAATAATTGCGCAGGTGAAAAGACCTTGCGATACGGGCAGATGAGAGATTTTGTCGAGGAAATAAAGATGATTCTTTCTGATGGGAATGAATATTCTTTCAAGAAGCTCAATCGCAAGGAACTCCAGGAGAAACTTCTTGAAGCAAATTTTGAGGGTGAAGTGTATAGAAAAATGCACAAACTTGTTTTAGAGAACGATGATTTGATACAAAAAAGAGCTCCCAAAACATCTAAAAATTCTTCTGGCTACGCGCTTTGGCGAGTGTGGGACAAGAAAAACGATACATTTGATTTATCCCAGATTTTCGTCGGTTCCCAGGGAACTCTCGGACTTTTTACGGAAGCAAAAGTGGGATTAGTCAAAGATACTCCGAAGAGGAAGCTTGTAGCTGTCTTTTTCAAAAGCTGGGATGATCTGCCGGCTGTAGTAAATGCAATTTTGCCGATAGGAGTTGAAAGCATGGAGGCATTTGACGACACAACGCTCAAGCTTGGTCTTCGTTTTATGCCAGAAATTGCGCGTAAAATCCATCAAAATCTTTTCCGATTTGCTCTCCGTTTCTTGCCAGAGACGCTTATAGGCATCGAGATGCTCGGCTTGCCAAAACTCATTGTACTCATCGAGCTTGCGGAGGAGAGAGAAAGTATTTTATATGAAAAAACAATAAAGGTAGTCAGGGTGCTCAAAAAATTTCCCGTGCATTTGCGCGTACTTTCCGATGGTCCGGATGCAGAGAAATATTGGATTATGCGCCGAGAAAGTTTTAATCTTTTGAGAGAGCATGTGGCAGGGAAACAAACAGCGCCTTTCATTGATGACTTTATCGTCCCTCCGGAAAAAATGCCCGAATTTCTTCCAAAGGTTTTAAAGATTTTAAAAGAGAATGGAATACGCGCTAATATTGCAGGTCATGCCGGAAACGGAAATTACCACATCATTCCGCTTATGGATTTATCAAAAGCGAGCGAGCGGGCAAAAATTATCCCTGTGGCGGAGAAAATTTATAAGCTTATCGTAGAGTACGGAGGAAGCATTACCGCAGAACACAATGATGGCATTGTCCGCACTCCTTTTGTAGAAGAAATGTTTGGGACGGCGATGTATGCTCTTTTTAAACAAGTAAAACACATTTTTGACCCTCAAAATATATTTAATCCAGGTAAAAAGGTGGGCGGAACGCTTGAGTATTTCAGAGATCATATCAAGAAATAGAAATCGTATTCACAGATAATCTGCCTATGGTACAATAATAGCCAGAGATTTGCGAAGCTAATTATAAGAATTGTTTATCGTAAAAATAAATGTCTAAACTAATTATTGTTATCGTGATTGTCGTGATCGTCGCCTTAGGTTGGATGTATTGGGGAAGTTCAAATCAAGGACCTGTTGTGAGTCCTGTCGCTGTTGCTCCAGTAGAGACATCACAAGTGCCAACACCGACTGCGTCCGCATCTGGAATTTCTACTACAAATACTTCTGATGCTGCTCTTAATTCAGATCTTAAGTCTGTTGATGCAAACATGACAAACTTGAATTCTGATTCAGCAAATGCCGACGCTGGACTTAAAGACCAATCAACATACTAATTAAATAATTTACTCTACGACTATGAATACAAAATATAAATTTCTTGTTGTTTCTTCTCTAAGTCTCGCGCTTCTCGCTGGAGCGGCGCTTTCTGCTTCCGCAGAAGATTCTATGGCATCTGGAACGGTTCGCTTTGGAAATGCTGCTTCTACAACATTAAAATTTCGAGCTGGATTGGGCATCAGAATGCAAAATGCATCTACTACTTGGGCGAAAGATCTTTCCAAGATGATTGACCGAGGAGAGAAGGAGATCGATAGGAGGATTGATGCTCTCAATAAGTTAAATGATCGAATTCAATCAGCAAAACGAGTTTCTGACGCGGGGAAATCTGATATTTCGCTTGAGGTCCAGGCTCAAATTACAGATTTGACTACTCTTAGAGCTAAAATCGCAGCAGATACTGATGAAGCAACTCTACGGGCAGATTTGAAGTCAATCACCGCTTCTCATCGTATTTTTGCTCTTGTGATGCCGCAAGCTGCAATTACAGCTGCAGCTTTTCGAATAGAGACTATCGCTAATGACCTTAAAACGATCGAAACCAAACTTCAAACAAGAATTACTGCCGCACAGACCGCCGGTAAAGATGTAACAGTCCTTAACGCAACTTTGAATCGTATTACTGCAGAGCTTGCTGATGCTCTTACTCAAGCTCAAGCCGCAAAAGATAAAGTGGCTTCTCTCAAGCCTGATAATGGAGATAAAACAACAGCAGATGCAAATAGAGCCGCTCTCCTTGCAGCTCGTGCTGATATAAAAGTAGGAACTACTGACCTTCAATCTGCAAGAAAAGATGCTGAATCAATTATCGTAGCTCTCAAGACACCAAAGTCTGGCGACAAAAATTCTTCTAAAACAGAAGAGGGAACAACGACACAAACTACAGCATCTACGACGACTCAATAAGTAGTCTATGGTATTTCTGGTAATTTCATTTATCGCGGGATTTCTCACGGTTCTTGCTCCGTGCGTGCTCCCGCTTTTGCCAGTTATTGTCGGCGGTTCCCTCACCGGAGCTGAAATAAATAAGAAAAAAGCCATTACTATAGTCCTTTCTCTGGGCGTTTCGGTGATCATTTTTACCTTTATTCTCAAAGTAAGTACGGCATTTATTTCTATCCCAGAAATTGTATGGATGCTCATTTCTGGCGGAATTCTTGTTCTTTTCGGCCTCATTACACTTTTTCCTTCTCTCTGGGAGAATTTGAAATTCGCAGCTCGGCTTAATCAGAGATCAAATAAGATCCTCGGGGAAGGCTATCAAAAGAAAAGTATCTGGGGTGACATTATTATCGGTGCATCTCTTGGCCCGGTCTTTTCAAGTTGCAGTCCAACGTATTTTATTGTCCTCGCGACCGTTCTGCCAGCAAGTTTTTTCCTTGGAACCGTCTATCTTGTAACGTATACAATCGGTCTTTGTCTTTCGCTTCTTATTGTCGCAATCCTTGGGCAAAAAATTATGGATCGGCTTGGAGTTTTAGCTGATCCGAAAGGAACGCTCAAAAAAGTTCTCGGCATACTTTTTCTTCTGGTCGGTCTTGCTGTCCTCACAGGAGTTGATAAAACAACAGAGGTCTGGCTTTTGAGTAATGCGGGTATTTTTGATATTACTCAAGTAGAAGATAAGCTCCTCGGGCTTAGTCGCCCGCCTTCACCCGCTATTCCTCTTGCTGTACAACCGATAGTTTCCGAG
>JAQTTF010000062.1 GCA_028710915.1 Minisyncoccota bacterium
GAAGCTTATCGCAGCCAAACTGCGTCCTTCATCGCTTTTTACAGTCAAGGCATCCACCATATACTCTTCATTTCCTGTTAGGAAATGAATTAACCACTTTACCCTGTTAAATCCCGCGAAGCGGAATCACGCCAAAGGCGTGACATTTAACAGGGTTAACTTCTTGCCGCCGAAATTTTTTGCAAAATTTCGGCGGGCTTTCTTCATTGTGTGATTTCACACGATGAAAATACTTTTTGTTAACCTGTTCTGTGATATTTAAATCCAGAACAGATTTCTTTTACCTTCCACCTCCAACAGTCTGAAAAGACCCTCAATAAAGAGGTTGCTGTGGTGGGATAAACCTTACTTAAATCGACGAGATTCAAGGGGTTATTTGACAAGGTCTCAGTCGTTCTGGAAAGAAAAAACCCGTTTTGAGACGGGCTAGGCAACAGCTTAAAAAGCTCTTGTTTAGCACCGCTTAAAATAAGAAGTTTTTACCATATTTTCTGGAATCCGTATTAGTATATAGGAAACGAAAAAGCTGTCAACACACGTGTGGATTTCTTGAAAAATCCTTGCATTTCAAGGGTAAAAAATAAAAACGAGCTCCCCATGAGAAAGCTCGTCACTGTTGAATCGCGATACATTTACATTAAAGTGCCGCCGCCATTTCCCCTTCGACAGGCGCGGAAAGTGGCGAGACCACCGGGCGTACTCCATTCACAAACCTACACAACGGATTATCTCCCGGAATCCTCTTGCTTTCTTCGCCCTGGAGGTACAGATAATTGGCGACCTCGTCAGCAAGCAAAGAGAAATGCCAGCAGGTTGCCTGTACTCCCTGCGCCCTCGGATTACAGGTCATATGATTCGGAATGACGATGCGATGAGCGTACTCGGCCGAAACATCGTCCGAAAGATTCATCACATCATCGAGACCCCACTTTTCCAACCGCGTATCCTCCCAGATCGCAGCGAGCGAACTGAACGAACTGAATGCACGCCTTTGGTCCAGATTTCTTTCCTTGAACCAAAATATACGGAAATGTCTCCGAGAAAATCCGGCGCCGTTGTGGAAGTGGTAACAAAGCCTTGAGAAGCACTGGAGAAGTGCGATCTCCGGATCTGCAACCACAAGCTTCCCCGATGGTATGCCCACCAACGGAAAGAAATTTTCGAAAGACTCGACATCAAGCGAACCATTCTTTAAGTCCGAAAGCACACGGCTTAAGAACTCCAGAATGAGCCTGGTCTCCGTCTCCGAAAATCCCCGCCGAACGCGCTCACGCTCTGCGCGCCTGCGACGACGATCTCTATGATGATGCATGGCTTCTCTGTCTCCCCTTCTTCTCTCCGAACACCCGGAGTGGGTTGCTTCGTGTAGAAGCACTGAATGTCTTGAACAAGTTTTGCCTGCTTATTTCTATCATTCCCGAAGCGGAAGTCAATAAAAAAACACCCCGCGAGAGCGGGGCGTTTTTCAGATTCGCAAGCTTAGAGATTAAGCCTTGTGTGAAATTTCACCTCGAACCTTTTCAATATACCTTGCTGCAGCTTCCTGACCCCCGAGACCAAAGGCAAGGCCAAGGGCAACTGAAATAGCGACGATTACTCCTTGGAAAAAGGTAAGAAGAAAATCATCTGCAATTCCAACTTGAGAGAGAGCTACGATAACAGCAAAGATCCAGATAACCCACTTTGATGCACTTCCAACGAGCCCTGCTGACTTTAGTCCTGCTGCTTTTGCAGAAACAACGACGATCTTTTGAATTGCATCAGCAATGACGACTGCCACCATAAGAATAAGAGCGGCAACGATAACTTGAGGAATTTTTACCAATACAACGTATCGGAGAAATTCTGTCGCTCGATCAAGGTGAAGAGCATCAAACGAAGCAACGAGGAAAGCTAGGATGACGAACCACTTTACGAGTCCGCCGATGAAAGCTCCAGAATTCAACTTCATTCCCCCTCGCTCTAAGACCTCTTCAACACCTGCGCTTCGAAGCGCATTATCAAGCTTGATTGACTTGAAAATCTGCTCGATTACTCTTCCAATGAAAGAGCCGATGAACCACCCAACAGCAAAAATAACAATTGCGACGACTACATTTGGGACGTAATTAACTACGCCAAGCCACAAATCAACAAAAGATTGTGACAAAACTGCTCTCCATGTATCTAATATCATGTGTATTTAGAGCCATTTTGAAAAAACGGCTAAAACGCTTACCTATGCAGATGCATAGGGATTATTATTAATGGTAATGAATGAAAAGAACTCAACTCAATTCGACCTTGACTAAACGACCTTTAAATTTACCCCTTTATTATAGCATTTCTCGAAAAATGAAAGGCTCCCCAGTGTAGAATCTGTGGATAAAGGCCAAAGAGATGAGAAAGCCATTAAATGCCCATTCTATTGACTATTTTCTTATGAGGATAGTCGAGAATATCGCGTATTAGCTTGTCATACATATCCATTCGATACCTGAAATCAGTCGTATTAAAGGCTCCGTAGCGTAATTCCTTGCCTATTTCTGCTTCGAGACTCTTCATTGTGGCGTCCAGTTTCTTTTTCTTAATATTATCCCCCACTACGAGGATATCTACTCGGCTTCCAGGGTCTTGTATGAAAATACCCGCTAAAACAATAAGTTTTATCTTCCCTGAAGATTGGATTTGCTCAATAATATACTCGTCTTTGATTGTAGAAAGGTTTATGAGGAGATTTTGGAGCGGGATGAGGTAGGCAAAAGATTCATTCAATATCCAGCCCATAAATTTCTTTTGCTTGCTCTTACCTCCCTTTTTCTTGCTTGGAATTATTTTAAAACCAACTTTTTTCTTTAAAAGTCCCATTTTCTCGAGGAGAATAAGATCTTTTTTGGTACTTTGAGGATTTACCTTGGCTCGTATACCCACTTCCTCCTGCTCATAGATTCGTTTAGGATTAAAAAGGAAAAGACGCATAATTTTGACCTTTCCGGCGCTTCCAAACATTTTTTCAAGAATTTTCATAGCCGTATTCTATCACTCCCTTTCAGAAATTTCTACAAAGAAAAAACGGCACTGGTAGTACCGTCAAACTGACTGAACCGGAGACTTTTCTCGAGAGTGGCTTGAATCGTCTGTAGTCGTAGACGTCGTGCCCTCCGGAGAAGAAGACCTGGTAATTTCCGCCGTAACTTCTTTAGCCACACCCACTTGAGATGTTGCTGAATTCGCTACAACAAAATGCTCCCATGGCATTCTGCGAGGCCTTTCTGAATTAGGCGGCCTTTCCGTTAAAAAACGATCTATCGTCATTGATCTCTTTCCCCTCCCGTTTTGACCCGACCCCTGAATTTTTCACAGCCGCCTATTTTACACATATTTTAGAATGTGTCAATAGGAAAGCCGCCGGG
>JAQTTF010000063.1 GCA_028710915.1 Minisyncoccota bacterium
CAAGATTATTCAAAATGATTATCGGGTCGCTCTTAAGGAGGCTAGGCGGAAACTGTCCTGTGTATGCAACCTTGGTAATCTGATTTTTCAAATCATCATTAATGTTGGTTGTACCCGAGGTCTCAATTTCTCCCAAATAAAAGTCATAGCCAAGATTTTTGACTTCTTGTAGGGCGACCTGAGTGCCTGAATTTGTTTTTACTGATGCAGGCGATGTATGAATACTCTTATTGTCTTGGTTACTTGAAAAGATATCGTTAAAAACTTTTTTAAAATCACCTCTATTTAAATCCTGACTTAGATTACCCACGAAAGTACCAGGACCAGAATAAGAGGCGCTAGCTCGAGTAATGCAGTAAAAGGTAAAAAATATAAGTCCAAGTATCAAGAATCCAATGATTGCTTTTGCCGTCCCTTTTTTCGGCAAATTCTGCTCAGGCGCTTTTTGTGGAATTGGTAAATTTGGTTTACCGCAATGAGGACAAACTGGTGCCTCAGTCGATATATCCTGTCCGCATTCTGTGCATTTAATGAGTGCCATAAAATTATTAATCTACGTGAACGTATAATTTACGCTCTCTTATTTTAGATGCCTCTGCTAAGGCGTTAGATATATCACCCAAATGAAGTCTGATCATTTCATTAGGAATATGCATTGTGTCGTAGCCGTTTTTGTGAGAGTAATATCCCCTGCTCAAATCTGCGACAATCTGCGCCGGATTTGTTAGATGCTGAATTCCATCGACTTCAACATTTATCTTTGCTCTAGGGATAGCAAGATCAACATGTTTATGACCATCGTGAAGTTCAACTAAAACTCGAACACCTTTCTCCTCAAGTGCCGTTTTTAAATCTCCCGCTTCTTTAGTTGGGTTTCTAAACTTTTTTACAATATTGAGTGTGCTGTCAGGCATTTTTGTTTTTGCTATTAAGATGATTATCTCATAAATCGTCAATTTTTATAATATGTCGTTCAACCTTTTGAATATCATGTACATGGCATAGGTATCCAGGTTGCAATACACCTTCAAAGCATTGGCGATTTCTACTGCCTCCTCTTTAGAATATTTACCATCGACTAATTTCTTCCATGCCTGAGATGCCGAACCACCTTCTTTGATCAAAAGCTCTTTGTAGGAGAGTTCCGGTACGAGGACCGGCAATACTTTCTTGATCGAGCTGCTACCCTTGAAATCTTTGTGTACGTAATACTGTTTAGAGAAGATTTCCATAAGATCAAATACCCTCCCATTTACGGACTCGAAGAATTCTTTGCATCCTGGCAACCTTATTCCCATTTCAGTATTTCTTGATTTTTCAAATGGCTTATACCAAACAATTACGCTGCCTTTGAGACCAATGTGAGATTGCAATGACTCCACCAAAGCAGGACATGGATCGTCTGATCCCATATGCAGGAATTCATAGCTCTTAAGCTCAGATTCTGGAGTCTCAAGAACATGGAGCGAATACTGGAATGGAATCTGATTGTATGAAGAATATCCGTCGAACAATGGGACTGCCGAAGGGAATGTTTCGTAGTCGAGGAAATAAAGCGGGTACTCCAATTTACTGAATTCTTCAGCGATCATGTCCTTTTTGATCAGCACTCTGTCGTATACATGTGCATCAATCTGATTCTGCTGGCTTTCGCTGAAGACGATTCTCCCATCCGCCTCATGTATATGGAAAACATTACTGTCGATGAGCTCCATCAGCTTTTTCTTGCTGCTCCCTATTCTATTCAGGTCATGTACCGAGTATTCTGGCACGTGAGGATTTGAATGCTTGAAAGTAGAACAATGACTGCTTCTTCCTTTGTAGACACAGCAACAATGACCGTTCGGTTCCTTCTCGGCCGACAGATATGCCAAGGCAATATCCATCTCATCAGATACGACCGAAAGCATATCCTCTATGGCTTCTCTCACGTCATCGATTGAAAAAAGTTTTATGATATCCAATTCCCCATCTCTTACGTACTCCTTATTGAGATGCAGAAGATTGATGCCTGTTACTTTTATGCCGCACTTCCGAAGCAGTGCCACTTGGAATGCAAGGTCGTAAAGATGTACTTTTTCATCGACTTCATTTGATGCCTTGATTTCATATATCTGAAAACCATCGTTTTCCGGATCATATTTGAGCACGTCGACGGCCGCAAGAAATCCATCTTTTACAAAAATAGGCTGAAAGATTGTTTGGTCTTTCTTAGCGATAAGGTCGAGAGTCTCGAGTCTAGCTTTCTCGTCTCTACCTTCAATAAGAACTCCACTTGGAAAAAGCTGCCGAGCTACGAGCTCAACTTCATTACCTGTTTCAATGATGTGCTTCTCGAATTCAGATAGCTCTGATGCGTAATACACATCCGGCCTATGGATCTTCATCCAGGCATTCTTTGGGCATTCCCTATAAAGTATGTAGTCGGTTTTAGAAAGATTCATATATTTAGCTCCATCGTAAGTCTTGAAGATCAGAGTCGATATCTTCACTTTTAGCTTGGCTTTCGTACCAGTCGGCCATCTGGTTTAAAATTGCGCCTGTTCTCGGCCACTTTACTTTCACAACGTCAGCCATTTTTCTGTATTTGCCTGAAAGCTCTCTTTCCTGAACTCCTCCACTGTCTATGCTGCGAGTGATGACTCCTCTATTATTGAATATTCCTGATCTGATGTGATCATCGATGAGTGGGCTATTGAGTCGCTCTATGAGATTGCGCACTGCGACGTGTGGCCAGGCACCATCTGAGTCTCCGGGAGAAAAAGAAAGTAGTTGACCGATCTGCATGTCACAGCCACGAGTATGCTGATTTTCCTCACAAAGTGAGCGAGCTTTATCAACCCATTCGTTCAATTCTTTTTCGTCTATCGTTCCGTCATCCTTGAGTCCTGGCAAAGTCGACCAAGAATGGAGCACTTCCCATGCGTTTTCAGCCATTGAGCTTCTCTGTTCTTCTGACAGATGCTCGAGACCTTTTTCTGGTGCATGGTCATCACGTTTCCAAGAAAGAGGGATGAGTTGAGCAAAAAAGGACGGGTCTTTTTGCAGAGCCTTGTAAAGTGAGAGTTGGATAGCTCCTCGACGGACTGTTTGGCGTAGCACTCGAGCGTAAGGCCACTCGAGTCGTGCGATTTCCTCTATCGACAATTCTTGCCTTTCGTATAGTTGCTTGAACACATGCTCAAGGTGATACTCGTCCATTACATCTCCCATTCTTTTTTCTTCTTCAATATTTGATTCCAGAAGTTCTTGCAACAGTCTCTTTAGGAGAGAACTTGGTAAGGTGGTTTTCAATATTCCACTTCC
>JAQTTF010000018.1 GCA_028710915.1 Minisyncoccota bacterium
AAAGAGTCAAAATTGTTGCAAAAATGGCAAGCAAGTAGAGCTGAAATCCAATCGCGATTCCAATCCCGCATCCTACCCAGAGTCCCGCTGCTGTCGTAAGGCCATTCAGTCTGTCGTCTTTAAAAATAATAAGGCCTGCGCCGAGAAATCCAATGCCCGTGTTAATTGCACCCGGAATTTGGCTTGGAATGAATTCATTGAGACCTATAGAACGTGCATGTATGATTTCAGAAATAATGATGAATAGACACGAACCCATGGTGACGAGTGAATAGGTTCTCATTCCGGCTCCTTTGTGCGCGAGCGTTCTTTGGATTCCTAGAATTCCTCCGAGAATCATCGAGAGGAGAAGCTGGAAGAACATAACTGTGTTTGGATTCGATAAAAATGTATCCATAAAAATAAATTGGATTAATTAATGTGCCTTTATTTTACCGCCCTCCTTACTTTTTGTATATCTAGTAGATAATTCCACCTCCTAGGCAAGTATCTTTGTTATAGACGACGAGCGATTGTCCTGGAGTGACTGCTCCGATTGGTTTTTCGAATGTTACGACGGCCTTTTTACCCGATTTTATTTCAATTGTGCACTTTTCGAGTGGTTGTCGGTATCGCACACGTGCAGAACATTTTTTTCCTTTTTGGGGAATTTCCAAAATCCAATTCGTGTCTTCGATTTTCACAATTCGCGTATATTTAAGGAAATTATTCTCCGGCTTTTTTTCGGAGGCAACAAGAATATTTTTCTTTGTATCTTTTTTAACAATGTAGAAAGGCGTGTCATACGGAGTTTTCTTTGTGATAAGAAAACCATGCCTTTGTCCAAGTGTATAGAAAAATGCTCCTTCATGCTTCCCTATTACCTTGCCGGATTCGTCGAGCACTTTCCCGGGCTTTTCTTTTACAAAATGGCTCAAGAATTCTTTTAGATCGACTTTGCCGATAAAACAAAGTCCCTGGCTGTCCTTTTTTGTTGTGGTGTGAAGATTGAATTTCTCCGCGAGCTTTCTCACCTCTGGCTTTTCGATATTTTCAACAGGGCAAAGTGTTTTCGACAATTCTTTTTGGGTGAGCGTCCAGAGAAAGTACGATTGGTCTTTATTCGAATCGGTTCCCGCTTTCATTTCAAATTTGCCGCTTTTTGTTTTTTTGACCTGCGCGTAGTGGCCAGTTGCAACAAAATCAGCGCCCATTTTCATTGCCTTATCAAAAAAGGCTCGGAATTTCACATGGCGGTTGCACATTACGTCAGGATTGGGCGTCCTGCCCGCTTTGTATTCACGGATCATATAATCCACAACTTCTTTTTTATATTCTTTTTGCAAATCAAAAGTAAGGAATGGAATTTCAAGTCGGGCACAAATCCGCATTGCATCAAGCCTCTCTTCTTTCCAGTTGCATGGCAAAAAATCTGCCTGCCAGACTTTGATAAAGACGCCCGTCACGTCGTAACCGGCTTTTTTTAGAAGTGCTGCCGATACTGAAGAATCGACGCCCCCTGATAGGCCGACAAAAACCTTTCTCTTTGATTTCATGATGCTTTTTATAGCATACAGAACCAAAAAAGAATACTAAGTTATTTTTTTTCTAGCTGTCTAGTGATTCCGTCACCAAGATTTTTGTATAACTGACGGCGGGCTCGTGCCGCCATCGCTCCAGTGAAGAGTGCAACAGGCAAAAGAAGTGCTAAAAATATTGGAGTAGAAAGAGCAACCCCAAGTATACTAAGTACGACGAGGGTGGGAAAAGCCAAAACAAGTAGCCCAACAGGTATCCAATAAAACCATTTCATTTGGATCGGTCGATTATCAGGCATTATTTTCATACCCTCATCTATACTTTCATCCATATTGTGGAAAAGAGCTTGCGGAATATCTTTTAAATTTTTAGGATCTTCTAATGTCATCGAAAAATTATTTTATTTCAAGTAAAGATTTTTATTTTTGAGATGCTCTGCATAGGTGGCCGCATAATGCATCACACCCTTTTTGTCAGAAAGATAGAAAAAGTATTTTGTTTCTACAGGATGGATCGCCGCGTCTATGCTTTCAAGTCCGGGATTTGAGATGGGCGTCGGAGGAAGTCCGGTGTGGATATAGGTATTGTAAGGAGAATCAAGTTTCAGGTCTTTGAGTGTGAGCTCGTAGGTGTTTCTTCCCGTGACATAGGAAAGCGGAGGGTCTACTTGGAGCCGCATACCGAGCTTTATTCGTTTCCAAAGAATTCCGGCGACGATTTTTCTGTCCTCTGCCGTGAGCGCCTCTTCTTCAAGAATCGAGGCCATGGTTATAGTATCTTTGAAAGTTTTTCCTGAAATGAGCACATCCGCTTTAAGTGACGATGTCTTTTTATCAAAATTATCAGAAAGCGTTTTTATTACATTTTCTGTAGTGACATTTGTGGGGAAAAAATAGGTATCCGGAAAAAGATACCCCTCTTGGCCGCTTGTCAGCGTTAAGAATTCTCCTTTATTAAAATGAAAGAAGCTTGGCGATACTGAAGAAGCAATTTGGGCGATGGTCATTCCCTCTGGTATGGTGAGACGTTTCAGAGGGAAACCAAAATCTCCCGTGCCGATTCTTTTTGCAATGGTGAATACCGAAACTGGCTTGGTGAAAATGTATTCTCCCGAAATAGCTCCTCTCTCTCGATTTCCGAAAATCATTACGTTATTAAGAACAAACGAGGAGCGGACAATCCCCTCTTTTTTTAAGGATGCGGTGACTTGAGTCAAGGAGTCGCCTGAATGAATGATAATAATTTTGTTTGAAGGAAAGTCTGTCGGCGGCAGAACGTAGAAGATAGAAAATCCCAAAAGGATAGAAACCCCGATAATAATACGGATTTTTGTTTTAGAAAGATGTTTGGAGAGACGCATAAAATTTCGAATATGCCACTAGAATCATGTCGGCAAATTCGCAGGAGGCTCCACTTTTTTTGAAGGGATTCGAGTAAATGAAGGCGTTGTCGCTGCTTCTCCTGGGAAGTGATAAAGAGACGCGAGAGCTTCGACGTTCATGATAAAACCGGATTCTCGAAAATGATGATATGGCCCCTGGAAGAAAGAACGTTTTTTATATGCGGCAAGCATTTGCTTCTCCATCCTGTTTCTTCGGATTCTTCGAAAATCTTGCCATGGATAATCGAAATCAGTAAACCAAGCCAATTTTATTTCATTCAATTCTTTCGAATTGTATTGATTGAAAATGCCGATGATTCCGGTGTTTGAAATCGGATTGAAAGCCTCTGCTTTTGCAATGTAAAATGCGCGAATCGTGGCTTCAAAAGGATATTTCGCGATATTGCGCTCGATTGCTGAAATCGCATTTTTATCTCCCTCGCTCATCACTGGGTGTATTGGGAATCCGGTTTCGGATACTACATCGGGGCCTTTTGTTTCAGGATCACGCTTCATAATTTTATCTATTTCCGCTTTTCCCTCATCGGTCCAGAAAGGCTGTTTGAATAGAAATCCCTCCTTGAGGCCCTGTTTTCTATGGCACTGGAACATGAGCTGGATCCAGACAGTCTCACCTTTTTTCATAGAGCCTAAATATTCAAGAAGCGGAGTCATCGGTTCGATCTTGTACTCTTCTTTCGGATTTTCGTGCATTCGAAAATCTATATACGTTTTTATCGGGTAGATACTCGGTTTCGCAAGGTTGTAATAAGTTCCCCAAATAGGCATATTTACCGGATCATGCTCCACTTTATGAACATAATCATCCTCGGGTTTTACATCTATGATTTCGATATTCGGATATTGTCCATACAGCTGGTGCACCAGAAGCTCTTTGAATTTTTTGAAGGTCCACATAAAAAAACGAATATTTCCATCTTCAGAAATAATTTCAAAAGAAAACCATGGCTTCACTTTTCCTTTCCAGTAAGTTTCAACATAGGTCGCGCTTCCCTTTTGCCAGAGGGCGGTAAGAGCAAGCTCCATTGCTTCTGGAGATTTTAAAATTTCTTTCGGCAGTTTAATTTCTATGAGCGCCGAGCCCTGTTGCATAAGAAACATCGCTCTTCGCCAATGGAGCCAGATGTGCATAAATGCTGGGAGAAGAACTATGCAGAGCCAAATTGGAGAAGTTTCGAAAATGAAAGAAATTACGTTATCAAGCGCCCCAGGAAATGTTGAAAGAATATAGAGCGAGACAAGAGCCATGACTCCAACCATGAAATTTTGGAATGGCAGGAGTCCTTTATTGTGCAAATCAAAGATCGCTGGTTTTTTAGATCCGGATGACATTTTGTTCCTTCTATTCTACCGTAAGGAGTTGTGTTTTCCAACGACCCTAGAGTGGATACCGAGAAAACAAAAATTACCCGCAGAGAGCGGGTAATTTTTGTTTCTTATGCGAGTGAGTATTTCAAGTCTTTGTCTTTTTTGAAATGCTTCGAATTTTGAAGGTTTATCGCAATCGTATTTTCTTTGACATATCGCTCTTTGAGCACCTTTTCGATAATTTCTTGTTTGGTCAAAGGTCCGTGCTTCTCAAGAACCTTCTTGATAACATCTTTTACTACTCCTGAAAGATATCCCCATTCTGAAAGTGCGTAAAGTCCCCGTCCTACAAGCACAAATCGAGGATCTTTGATGAGTTCATTGTGGCAGGTTGCAACGTGGGCTTTCTTTTTGAAAATATCAGTGATTGCCTTTGCGACTTGAGTGAAGTGAATTGGAGAACCGTGTTTTCGAATGACCAAAAATGCATAGTCTCGCATTCCTTTCGCCTTAATGTTTGGAGAAGATGCAAGTCCCCATTCGCCAAGCGGATTTCGTCCGATCTTTTTTGAAACCGAAAGCCATCGCTTGATGATCTCTTCTTTTTTGAAATGATCAGAAAGGTCTTTTACGTAATCAAGGAAAGTATTGATGATTTCTGATTCAGGAATGATATCGTCATCGCCGAGATTTTTATAAAGTTTTCGGAGAGAATCATGAACTTTTGTAGAAAGAGCCTCATCGATATACCATCGGTGCTTGAATTCATCGTCCTCCTTCTCTCGCTTGAAGGTGTGGGAAAGAATCATGAGGAAGTTGATGTGATTTTGCGTAGAGGTATCCTTCGCGAGATGATTCAAAAAATCTTCTTCGGCAACAAATCCGCCGAGTTCGTGGAGTACTGCATCAAGTTCGTCGAAAACAGCCTTTTCTTTCTTGTAGGCTTCTGATTTCTTTACGTTATGAATTGCGTAGTTTTCGATCTGTCGGACTCGTTCTCGGGTAATGCTGTAGGTTTGCCCGATTGCCTCAAGAGTCATTCTTTCAGCTTTTGCACCAAGCCCAAAACGGCTTACGAGAACATCCCGTGCTCGTGCCGGGAGAACGCCTAAAAGCCTCTTTGTTACTTGTTTTGGTTTAAATTTGATGGCTGGTGTCATTTGAATAAATATTTATAAAGAAGGCGTTTTTGACTTGTATAGCTATCTTGTATCATTTGTGTGAAATAAAGTCAATTGTATTGTGAAATACGGAACTTTTATCTCAATTTGATATAGCTCTACAATACTATACTATCGCATTTGTGTCAAACATCATCCAAAAGAGAGCTAAAAATATGTGTTTTAGATGACAATACTGACCAATTTATTTTTCACGTAGATGATTTTTTTGAAGTTTTTTCCCTCCATCCATTTCAGCGTATCTGGAAGTGCAAGGGCTAGTTTTTTGACCTCTTCATCCCCTAGTCCCGCTCCGATCTTAAATTCCGCCCGAACTTTGCCATTGATTTGAACGACTATCGTAAAGGAAGAGACTTCTGCCAGCAAACTGTCTGATTTTGGCCATGAGGCTTCTGCAACAGTCTTTTTGTTGCCGATAGTTGTCCAAAGTTCTTCTGCAATATGCGGAGCAAAGGGGGCGACAAGAATAAGGAATGTTTCAAAGACATCTTTTCCGATTTTTTCCTCTGTTTCGAGCAAATTTAAAAGTACCATCATTGAACTGATAGCTGTGTTGAATTTCATCCCCTCGATATCGTCGGTAACTTTCTTGATTGTCTGATGAAGAAGGCGCGTAACATCGATATTTTTTGTATTTGTATCAATTTTTTCCGCCAATTTCCAAGTTCTTTCCAAAAATCTTCGTGAACCGATCATACTTTCCATAGACCAAGTCACTGGCTGGTCAAATGGTCCCATAAACATCTCATACACGCGCAGAGTATCGGCGCCGTAATTTTTTATGATGTTGTCGGGATTAATAATTGACTCTGGTCGCGATTTAGACATTTTTCCGCCGTCTTCCGCGAGGATGAGACCGTGGGAAGTTCGCTTTTGGTATGGTTCGCTTGTTGGAACGAGTCCGAGGTCGAATAAAAACTTGTGCCAGAAGCGCGAATAAAGGAGGTGAAGCGTCGTATGTTCCATTCCCCCGTTGTACCAGTCGACAGGCGTCCAATAATCAAGTTTCTTTTTATCTGCAAAAGCTTTTGTATTTTTAGGATCGATATATCGCAAATAATACCAAGATGAGCCGGCCCAGTTCGGCATTGTGTCTGTTTCCCGTTTTGCGGGACCCTTGCAGACAGGACATTTTACATTTACCCACTTTGCGATTCCCGCAAGCGGAGATTCTCCCGTGTCAGATGGCTTATAGTTTTTTACTTCAGGAAGCTTCACCGGCAGATCTTTTTCGGGCACAGGAATCCACTTTGCACATTTTTCGCATCGAATAAGCGGGATCGGCTCTCCCCAGTAGCGTTGGCGAGAGAAAACCCAGTCACGGAGCTTGAAGGTTGTCACGCTTTTTCCTCCGACAGATTCTGTAATTTTTTTCTTCGCCTCTTCAGATTTCATTCCATTGAATTTTCCGGAATTAATTATCGCTCCCGCTCCCATATATGGTTTTTCAGAGATGTTACCTCCAGAAATCACTTCGCGAATAGCAATGTTGAATTTCTTTGCAAAAGCAAAATCGCGCTCATCATGTGCTGGTACGGCCATGATGGCTCCCGTCCCATATTGAGCTAAAACATAATCCGCGATCCAAACTGGAATTTTTTCTCCATTTGCCGGATTTGTTGCTTGGATACCTTTAAGCTCTACTCCGGTCTTTTCTTTTTCCTCTTTCGTCCTGTCCATTTCGCTTTTCTTTCGGGATGCAGAAATATAAGCTGCAACTTCCTGCCAATTTTTAATATTAGGTTGTAATCTTTTTATCAACTGATGTTCAGGAGCTAAAACAAGGTAGGTTGCGCCAAAAAGCGTGTCTGGCCGTGTCGTGAAAACTTTAATTTTGTTTGAGCCTTGAATTTTTGGGAGCAGATCTGTTTTTATGAGTTCAGCAACATGGAAGTAACGAACCTCATCCGGTTCTTCGGATTTATAGATTCCAGTTTCCGGATCTTTGATGAGCGATTCGGTAGGATATCCTTCCCAAAATGTTTTTGATTGCTTGGCCTGTAAGACATATTCTTTGCCTTTCGCGACTACTCCCGTAGTGCCTGAGCTGTCAGTATAGGAAAGAGCATAGAGAAATTGCGTTTTTGATTCCCCATTTTTCTTTACGATGTTTTGAAGAAAATGAATGACTTCTGCATCAGTTGCTCGCTCTGATTTTGGATTTGCATGTTTTCGCATATGGACGACAAAGCCTTCGTTGTCGGGCCATTTTTCCATCCAGAGTATGTGATCGCTTGAAAGAGTGGGAATTCCAGTCTTTTTGAAATAGTATTCGGACTTTTTACGCGCATTTTCTTCAAAATCGTCTCCCTCGATAAGATCAGAGTCGTCAATTTTAGGAATATCATCGAGAGATATGAGAGTAATTCCGCTCTCTTTCGGGAAACAGCTGTTCCACATTTCTACTTTGGCTTTATTTCTAGTACCAATGAGAATTTTTTTCGGTGCATCCGGTTTTGTTTCTGTTACAAGCGGAAATTCAATTTCAGCCCCTTCTGACTTCCCTATCCAATTTCTTTGCTGGATTTTTATTTTTTCAAGGAAATTTACCGTGTCGAGGTCTTTGTCGAGTCTTTCTGCATATTTTGTGATAGCAAGCATCCACTGCTCCTTTTCTCGTTTTTCTGTCTGTCCTCCGCAGCGCTCGCATTTACCATCTACCACCTCTTCATTTGCAAGACCGATCTTACAGGATGGACACCAGTTGATCTCCATCTTTTTCTTGTATGCCAATCCTTTTTTAAAAAATTGGAGGAAAATCCATTGCGTCCAAAGATAATATGCCGGGTCGGTAGTATTTATTTCTCGAGTCCAGTCAAAAGAAAATCCGATCGCTTTGAGCTGGCGTCTGAAGGTGTCGGTATTTTTCTTGGTGACAATTTTCGGATGAATTCCTGTTTTTACGGCGTAATTTTCTGTAGGAAGACCGAATGCGTCCCAGCCGATAGGATAAAGAACGTTAAATCCTTCCGCCCGGCGTTTGCGGGCGATGATGTCCATTGCTGTATTTGAGCGAATATGCCCAACATGGAGGCCGTCGCCAGATGGGTATGGAAATTCAATCAGTCCATAGAATTTAGGCTTTTTAGATGAATCGAGAGCTTTGTTTGGCTTTTTCTTTTCCCAAATGGCTTGCCACTTTTTCTCGATTTTTAAATGGTCGTATTGCTTCATAGAAAATTATCTATAGGACAATACTATAGCAAAAAAAGCCTTAAATCAAAAAGCTTTTTTTAGCAAAAAGACGAGCTCTTTAAACTATTGACATTAAAATTATATGTGCTATATTCTTAATAGCAGGTCTTACGAAGTTAACAGGGATTAAACGGGAGGTGTGTATGAATAGCTGGGGTGCTTTTCTGGGGCTGTGCTTGGGCACGCCTCGTAGGTTCTTTACCACGCTAGGAATAATCTTGGCACTTTGTGTTTTTGCCAAGCTGTTTCCCGGGACCGTGAACGATTTGCTTGAGAATTTCGCCAACGAAATCTTCAAGCCGATCGCGCACGTTGTTCTCGCCCTCATTATTATGGCCATCGGTGTGGCCATTATACGATGGGGGTTTCGTGGCGGCGGTCATCGTGGAGGTCGGGGCGGCAATCAGCATTAGCCGCCCTTTCAGTTGCCAATTTTTTAATTTTTAAACTTTTTCATCGCCACATAGATAAGGATGGCGAGAGCAATACCCAAAATAATTACTTTAATGAGGTTGTCTGCAGAAGACCAGTAACGCATGGAAGCAATGATAAATGAAAGAACTCCCGCGAGAGAAAGCGCGGAGCTTATGAGTTGATTTCCTTTCAAATAATTTCCAATAGCCACGATGATTGCTCCTAGAAGTACGAGAGTTATAAATACATTTCTGTCGTAAGTTTTTTGCGCAGTTTCAAAACCTTGCCTGCACATAAACTGCTGGTCGCAATATCCGGTCGGTGCTCCTTTTCCATCTGGGGTTACCGGAGTTGGCGGATAATAATTCTCATTCCATTGTCCCCCAGCTGCCACGCATTGCGCTTGATTGGTGATTTGTGTGACTACTTGCGCGGTATTCGGGCAAAAAGTGTTATAGTCCGGCTCTTTGTAAACAAGCGAGAGGGCATAATTAAAGAAAAGATTAATAACGATAACGATAGCGGCGATAAGCGAAGCTCTTAATATTCGAGATTGTTTTTGTAGTTCCATAAGTGAAGGAATAAAGGATAATAATAAATTATACGCCCATTTTGTCCGTTGACAAAACGGTCTCAAAGTATACTCTCAATTATGGGTGTTTGGAGCAGTTAAGAATTGGCGAAGGTCACGGGGAGGTACTGTCATGAGAAAGTCGCTGCAGGAGATTTACCGAGATCCAAATTACTACGAAAATCGTCGCTACCAGGTCTTTGGCAGGATCAAGATCTGTTGTGGTTTGGTTTTCGGCTTGGTCGTGGCTTTTGTCGCCGGTCCTCTGTGGGGGAGTTCGCAAACCGCCGCAGCAATTGAGGGAATTGTCGTCTTCTCTTTAATCTATCTCTGCTACGAGATGGAAGAGAAGGATGACGATGACTACTGTTCTGGCACTGCTGAAGCGGAGCCTTCAGTAAGGCCAAATTCCCTCTTTATGCTCAAGACGTTCTTGGTGATTATTGTATTGTCGCTTCCCCTCTTCCCGCGAGGACTTTTGGTTTCCATAATTGCGACTGGAGCCTCAACGTTCTTGGGAATGAGCCTTTCCGATCGCATTTGTACGATTTGGGAATGGTGGCCGGAGAAGACAGTCCGTTGGAAAGTGTTTTTCTAGACTTTCGCGGATTCGAATTCAAAGATACGCAGCTCTCGAAACCTCTGGGTCGCGAGAGTTGTTTTTTTCATATCTTGAATTCTATAACCCCAGTAGTACAGCAAAGCTGACTACGGGGCAGGCATCTCCATCAGTTTTGTAACCTATATTTTAAACTCTATTACATCTCCATCCTGAACTATATACTCCTTCCCTTCTGTCCTAACCAATCCTTTTTCGCGCGCTTTTCCATATGAGCCCGCAAGAAGAAGTTTGTCCCATTCTACAACCTCTGCTCTGACAAATTTATCTTTGAAATCAGTATGGATCGCAGTGCCGGCCAAGGGAGCGTTCCATCCTTTTTGGATTGTCCACGCTCGTGTCTCGTCTTCTCCTGTTGTGAAATAGGTAATGAGACCGAGAATTTCATAACTTTTAGCAATAAGCGTATCGAGTCCAGTGCCGAATACCGGATCAATTTCGATGAAGGGTCCAGGAATTTTTGCTTTCACATCATCGGCATTTTCTGCTGCGGCGGAAATATTAAGTGCATAGAGGATCGGCTTCATAGTGAGAAGGTGGAGCGATTTTAGAATTTCTTTTTCTTCGGGGTGCAATGAAAGTGTTTGTGCAAGCTTCCCCGCTTCGAGAACCGGTTTCACTTTTTCAAGAAGCGCATTTTCCGCGGCAGCTTTTTTGTCGCCACGTTTGAGATCACTTTTGATATTTGCTAAGCGCTTTGTGACGGTCTCGAGGTCGGCAAGTACAAGTTCTAGGTTTATAACATCAATATCGGAGAGGGGCTCTACCTTTCCTGCGACGTGAATAATATCTGCGTCTTTAAAGACTCGCACTACTTCGAGAATCGCATCAGTTTCGCGGATATTTGCCAGAAATTTATTGCCAAGCCCCTGCCCTTCCGCAGCACCTTTCACGAGCCCCGCAATGTCGACAAATTCGACTGCGGCAGGAATTGTTTTCTTTGATTTGCTGAAATCAGAAAGTTTTTGCAGCCGTTCATCTGGCACAGCGACCACTCCAACCGATGGGTCAATAGTACAAAAAGGATAATTTTCTGCCGGTACAGACTTTTTTGTGAGTGCATTAAAAAGCGTCGATTTGCCAACATTAGGTAACCCAACTATGCCGATTGATAAACTCATTTTTTATAATGTCCTACAATTTTTACCCCGTAGTGAGCTCGGCTCTACTACCGGGGCTAATTGAAAGCGACATAGTGCTACAAGTATAGCAATATATTTCTGCCTGTCACTTCATACTTCTTTTTTTCACTTGACACCGCACTCATTTTGTACAATTCTATATCACAGAAACACGCATCTTAGGTGCTCTACGGAGGGTAGATCACGGGATGGTGTGGGGAGACAACAGTACGGGGAGAGTTGGTACGATGAGTAATCGGGAGAGAAGTTCCGGCGGGGATCGCGGTTCGCGCACTGTCAAAGCGCCATCGCGTCCAAGGGTGATCGAAGTAAACAAGTCGTGCGAAGAAGAGCCTCTGGTAGACCCGGCTCGGGTCGAGGCGGCACTCGCTGCTAACTGGAAGTCGGACTCAAACAGCGCACAGAGTCCTCACAACAGCGAGGCTTGGGATGACACATACCAAACTTGGCGAGAACGAAGACCCGGCTAGTTCGGTCTTATCCGGCTCCCTTTTTTCGTTTTGGGATGGATTGGGAAGACACGTGCTGTCTTCCCTTTTTTTGTCTAAAATATTATGCGCCGCTTTGCATAGTGGCTTTTAGTTCAGCTTCGTGCGCTTTCATTACTTCCATCGTGGCGGACATTTGGTCCTTTCCTTCTTTTATTTTTTCTTGTACCTCGAGCGCAATCTTTTGAAAAAGTTCCGGATTTTTCTCGATCATTTTTAAGATTTTATCTTGCTCGGCTTGTGGTACATCTTTGAGCTTGCTCTGCAGCATTTTCTTCATTAAAAATTCTTT
Organism: Minisyncoccota bacterium; assembly: GCA_028710915.1. Classification (GTDB taxonomy): domain Bacteria; phylum Patescibacteriota; class Minisyncoccia; order Phycocordibacterales; family JAQTLZ01; genus JAQTLZ01. Next base: position 12,131 of record JAQTTF010000018.1, read on the forward strand.
TAGCATATTTTTTGTGTGATTAATGAAAGTTTACTATATCAAAAAAGCCCGATTTGCCTAAATTGATAAGATGAAATTTGTGTGGTATTTTGAGAAAAGATCGCAACTTGTCGTTGCGACAATAGTGGGGAGGATTACGCCGTGGCGAGAGTCATAAAGAGCAAGAAAGTCGTAGAGAAGTCGGTGCGAGGTCCAATACGACTTCAGACGATAAGGGAAGTTGATGCGTTTTGCTTGACGCGCGGGAAGCGCTCCAAGTTTTGGCCTCTTTGGTGGGCGGTTGTCCAAGACGCTCTCCGTATGAAATTGGCTGCGAACAAGGGTCCGTGTTTGGGTGTCGCAGAGGTCGGTAAGACTTTGAAGCCTGCGGTAGATGCATTCAAAGCGCATTGCCGGCGGAGGCGAGTTATTTTACCCGCTCTTGAATGTGAACAGTTTCTGGAAATTGCAGAGACTGTTTGCGCGTAGAGTAGGCTCTCGCGGGAATTAATTTGCGAGATGCGTTTTGTCGGACGGCATTATTTCAATGCGCGTCCGATTTTTATTTTTCTTTTCTTCCCCAACGTTCTATTCTTTTTCTCCATACTGCTTTTTTTTCTGGAGACATAAATTTCATAAGGCCAATTTTGGTGACTTTTACTGGAGAAAAGCCAGCAAACTGTAAAATGCCATAATGGATTTCGTTAGTAATATCTCCAAAAAGAAGCCGGGCGACGAAAGGAATATTGTCCATCGCGACGATTACTCGAGCACTGCGGCCCTTGAGCGATCCATGCCAGATTACTCCTTTGAGAAATCCTTCTTTCTTGAAGTGATAGGCAAAACCAGGAAGCCATATACGATCAAAGAATCCTTTGAGAAGTGCTGGTACTCCAGCCCACCATACTGGATAGATAAGCACAAAATGATCGCACCATGCGATATCTTCTTGGGCCTTTTTCAGATCCGGTTCGAGTTCTTGAATCACTTTGTAGCCTTTATGGAGAATCGGATCAAATTGTAGATTTCCAAGTTTCGTCATTCGTATTTCATGACCGGCAGATTTTGCCCCAGAAGCATAGCCTTCTGCCCA
>JAQTTF010000064.1 GCA_028710915.1 Minisyncoccota bacterium
TGATGAAAGTAAACGTCCAAGGAACGAAAAACGTCGTTGACGCTTGCCTGAAAAATGGTATCAAGCGTCTTGTATATACATCAAGCGTTCATGCCATGCCTGAACTCGCCAAAGGCGAAACAATGACCGAGATCGAATCATTCGATCCCAATAAAGTCAAAGGACTCTACGGCAAAAGCAAAGCTATCGCGACCGAGTATGTCATGAGCAAGAAAGGTTCCGCTTTGGAAGCGGTTATCGTCCATCCGTCAGGAGTTATCGGGCCTTACGACTATCAGCTTTCCAACGTGAGCCAGATGTTCATCGATTTTTTGATGGGCAGATTGACAGCTTACTTGAAAGGTGGATACAATTTCGTCGATGTTCGCGACGTTGCTAGAGGAATCAGGCTGGCCGGAGAAAAGGGCAAAAGCTATGAAACTTACATCCTTTCGGGAAGCGAAATCACTGTCAAGGAACTTCTCGACGAGATAGCGGATCAATCCGGAAAGAAGCGGATAAAAACCAAACTCGCATATCGCTTCATTTTGGCGATGAGCTATTTTGCGGAAATATACTACAAGATCATTGGACAAAAACCCCTGTTCACCCACTATTCGATCATCGTTCTCAATTCAAACTACTCTTTTTCCAATGAAAAAGCTAAGCGGGAATTGGGATTCGAGGTCAGAGACATCAAAGAATCAATCGGGGACTCGATTGCCTTCGCAAAGAAATATTTCCTTGTAAAAAAAGGCAAAAAGTTCAGACGCAAACAGATGATGCATTCATAATGACCGCCAGGCGTAAACGCCAGGCGGTTTTTTTCATTAGGTGTAAAAATCATCAGGGGTATGATGTATAATGGTATCGGTGATATGATGAAGGAATGCAGGACCAGCGCCAAGGAAATTGCCGAATTTCTCTATGGCAGCGGTAATCTTACCAACGAGAGGATGCTCGCTGTCCGCCAGCAAGAAGGCATCGAGATCCATCAGTATTGGCAAGCGAAATATCAGGAAAACGATCAGAAGGAAGTCTTCGTAAAAACCGAAGTCGAAAACGAAGCTATCCGGCTTTTTGTCACGGGAAGGATCGATGGAATCCTGATAAGAGATAACGAACTGATGCTGGAAGAGATCAAGTCCACATATTTCGATTTCGATAACCTTGACGAAACCACTTTTCCAAGCCATATCGCCCAGGCAAAACTATATGCCTACATGTATTGTCTCGAAAACAAACTCAAACGGATGACGATCGTACTAACATATATCCAGGTGGAAGACAAGGATGTCTTCCAAATCGAAAAAAATTATTCTTTTCGTGTTCTGGAAACATTTTTCAAGAAAACGACAGGAAAATATATAGAGTGGCTGAAAATCCTCGAAGACCATGAATCATCTCGACAAAAATCAATCGAAGGTCTGGCGTTTCCATTTCCGGAATACCGTTTGAATCAAAGAGAAATGATGGCATACGTATATCGAAACATCTTGGAAAAAGGGATTTTGTATGTGACGGCTCCAACCGGGATAGGCAAGACAATAGCCACGATTTTTTCATCCCTGAAAGCCATTAACCAGCCCCGTCAGAAAGTCTTTTATCTGACCGCGAAAAACGACGGCAAACAGATTGCGATTGACACTATAGCGCTTTTGGAGGAAAACGGGTTAGTCGCCAAAACTTGCGAAATCACAGCGAAAGACCAGATGTGTTTTCTGACCGAAAGAGATTGTGATCCGGAAGTATGCAAATATGCCAAAGGGTATTACGAGCGAATCTATAAAGCGATCAGGGACACTTTTGAAAATGAAAGCCTCCTAAAGAAAGATGTCATTAGAAAATATGCCCGAAAACATCGAGTGTGTCCCGTCGACATGTCGCTGGATTTGTCAAACTATTGCGATCTCATCATCTGCGATTACAATTATGTGTTTGACCCGAGAGTGCATCTTGTCAGGTAATTTGAGGAACAATCATCTGTACCGATTCTGCTCGTTGACGAAGCTCACAACATGATAAACCGCTCGCGCGAAATGTACAGCGCCACCTTGACAAACGAAATGTTCACAAGGTTGAATTCGCTATGTTCTTATCTGAAACCAAATCCGAAAAGGGAGATATCGAGGATCCTCGATTTGTTTCAGGAATTCGATTTGGAACTTATCGAAGTTGATTTCGTAAAAAAGGAAGAAGCGCATGAGTATTTGTTGCAACTAGTCAAAAGGTTGCTAGTAAAACTTGATCAGACACTCTCCTCGGACAAGAAGATTCTTAACAGGAGTCAAATCATGGAAATCTATTTTTCTCTTGTCCAGTATGCCAAAATCAACGAGTTTTTTAATCAGGAGTTCGTGTTTTTGCTGGAAAAAAGCGGCGAAACGATATCGGCTTCGATCAAATGCTTGAACGCCAGCCAATTCATTCGCCAAACTGTTGAAAACTATGCTCAAGCCTGTACTTTCTTTAGCGCGACACTTGATCCGATCGAATACTATAAGACTCTGCTTACAGAAGGAATTGGCAATGACGTCAAGATGGTTTCTCCATTCAAACAGGGAAATCTTTTGTTATTGATAGCGGACCACGTATCGACAAGATACAATGACAGAGCCGATTCGATTAAAGAGATCGCCTATGCCGCGAAAGCGTTGATTTCCGGCAAAAAGGGAAACTACATTCTCTTTTTCCCCTCATATGAATATCTGAAGATGGTAGAACAGAACTTGGATTTTGATCCCGATTCGGTGGAAATTATCAGACAGACAAGACAGATGTCCCTTCAGGAACGTTCTTCGACGATGACAATGTTCAAAACTGAAAACGAAAAGACTCAGGTTGGTCTGTTTGTTATGGGTGGAGTATTTGGCGAATCGATTGACTTGATTGGAGATATGCTTTCAGGAGTCCTGATCGTCGGAGTGGGGCTTCCGGCTCTCAGTCCATTCAACAATATCCTAAGAAGTCATTTTGACATAGAATTCAACAGCGGCTTCGATTACGCCTACACTTATCCCGGACTGAACAAGGTCATTCAGGCAGTAGGCAGAGTCATCAGAACCGAAACCGACAGGGGCGTGGCCATTCTTATGGACGACCGCTTCGCTTCAAGCAAATATCTTCGTCTGTATCCCAAGGAATGGAGCCATGTGGAAACCTTCAGCGATACAGCTAGAATAAAAAGAAAAATCGCCAAATTCTGGAAAGCAGAGGAAAACATATGAATAATATCCGCAAACGGATTATCATAGCAAT
>JAQTTF010000019.1 GCA_028710915.1 Minisyncoccota bacterium
TCCTTCGTCCGATTTCGACGTGAGTACCGGTTACTTCATGATCTACTGCTTTCCCAAGGTCATGAAGGAGACATCCTGCTTTTGCGATTGCCACATTTGCACCGAGCTCTTCAGCGAGCATTCCTCCGATATGCGCCATCTCAATTGAGTGTTGGAGCACATTTTGTCCGTAGCTCGTGCGGAAGTAGAGTCGTCCGAGGATGGAAATGATTCTTGGGTCAAGATTGAACACTCCGCATTCATATGCAGCTTGTTCTCCTTTTTCTTTGATCACCTTATTAATATCAAGCTTTGCCTTTTCCACCATCTCTTCGATTTTTGCCGGCTGAATTCTTCCGTCGAGGATGAGGTTTTCAAGAGCTAATTTGGCAACTTGGCGTCTGATTGGGTCGAATGAAGAAATCGTTATAGAGCCTGGAGTATCATCGACGATGACTTCAACGCCGGAAGCTCGTTCAAATGCTTTGATATTTCGGCCTTCTTTTCCAATGATTTTTCCTTTGATTTCATCCGAAGGAATAGCAACACTTGTTGAAAGCATGTCTGAAGACACAGAGGCAGCAAGTCTTTGGATAGTTGTCGAAAGAATTTCTTTTGCTTTTGCTTCGAGCTTCTCTTGTCCAGTAGTCTCGAGCTTTTTCATTCGGACCATCACATCCTCTTCCGATTGCTTCTCGACGATTGCAAGAAGTTCTTTCTTCGCATCCTCGGTTGAGAGGCGGGCGATCTTTTCGAGTTCTGCTCGTTTTGCTTCTTGGATTTTCTCTGTCTTTTCGCGGATGTCTTTGATTTCTGCGATTTTCTGCTTGATAGATTCGACTTCTTTGTCGATGTCTCCTTGGCGTTTGTCGAGTGTATCTTCCTTTTTGATGAGTCGATCTTCGGTCGACTTTATCTTATCTTCTCGCTCCTTCATGTCGAGCCGGAGCTCTTTCATCGTTTCGGCAGCTTTCGTCTCTGCTTCGACGGTGATTTTCTTCGCGTTTTCTTTTGCCTCGAGGAGGAGATTCTTGATTTCAAGTTCCACCGATCCCTTCTTCCCCAAAGAGATGATGAGCCGGAGGTAATACCCGATGAGAATTCCTGCGACGCCGGCTATGCTCGCAAGAAGAAATGCTATTTTTAATGACATGGTGCGAAAGATTTCGCCTGTTGTTAGTTAGACTTTATACAGTGAGAGATTGTTCTTTATACGGCTATACATAAGGTGTTTTTTGACAATTGTCTCCTTTGAATACTCTAAGTCTTAGTAAAAAAACGAAATCGTGAATAATGAATAAATTGCTATATCTTTATCATACAAGATTTCGCTTTTTTGTCTAATGAGAACAGCCCCGGCCAGTTTTGACTGGCCGGGGCTGTTTGAGTCTCCTTTTTCTTGTTATTTAAGAGAACTTTTTGTTGGTTCGTAGATCTTGTCTACAACTCCGTATTTTTTTGCTTCTTCCGCAGACATAAAGTAGTCTCGGTCGACATCTTTTTCAACCTGGCTAAGCGCCTTGCCGGTATTTTTTGCCAGAATTCTATTCAAATTCTCTCTAGTCTTAATAATGTGCTTTGCGGTGATCTCAATATCAGATGCACGGCCTTCTGCTCCGCCCCAAGGCTGGTGGATCATTACTTCGGCATTTGGAAGCGCATATCGTTTTCCTTTTGCTCCTGCTGAAAGAAGAACTGCTGCTCCTGATGCTGCCATCCCGACACAGACGGTTGAGACGTCAGGCTTTACGTAATTCATTGTGTCGAGCATTGCAAGCGTCGCTGTGACCGAGCCTCCAGGAGAGTTGATATAGAGCTGAATGTCTTTTTTCGGATCTTCGGATTCAAGGAAAAGAAGCTGGGCGATGACGATATTGGCAACAGTATCTTCGATTGCTCCTCCGAGAAAGATTATTCTTTCTTTGAGAAGTCGCGAATAAATATCATAGGCCCGCTCGCCCATTGAGGTTTTTTCGATAACGGTTGGTATAAGAATGGACATATTTTTCAGAAATTACTGATAACAGTGCCAGTATAGCAAAAAAAGCCAAGAGGGAAAGAGGGATTGACTAAATATATTTTTCGTACTAAAACTAGGCCTAGTGACTGACAAGATTTCTCTCATTTCATTGAAAGGGGTGGTGCATGAACTCTTTGATTCGTCTTTTGGACCTCGGTTCCAATGTGGTTAGTGTTGTCGCCCTCTTCGTGATTATTTGTACTCCCAATCTCACCGGGGCGCGCAAGGCAGAGAAGACTTCTCTGGAAGCTCCCTCCACACGAGTTGTGGTTGTCGAGATCGGCTGGTGCAAGGTGAAGGGAGATCTCCCAGAGTCAGGGTTAAGAGGCATGCATTCGTGCTTGTTCATTCTCCCCGGCGTTGGTGGAAAACCCGATACTATAGAAGAGTGCAGGATTTTCGATAATCCGGTGTATAAGCCGGTGGATAGAAATGATTGGGAAGTCCTTATCATTTCTATACAGAAAAGCGGAGAGAAAAACAGGTATGAGGTGGAGAATTATAAACCACCAGAAGACTCAGAAGAAATTCTTCGAACGACAGTTGTTGCGTGGCTTCATGGCCAGCATTCGCGAATACCGCGACTGCTGGTCTGTTTTTTTATGCAGAAATACGCTATGGTAGTAGCCATGCGTTTACATCGATTTTTCATTGCAGAGAAGCTTGAGGGGAAAGACACGATAACTATTCGAAATCGCGAACTCCATCATCAACTTAAGGATGTTTTCCGTTTTCAAGTGGGATCATCCGTACTTCTTCTCGACAATTCAGGGTTTGAATTTGAAGCGGTTATTACTTCGTTTGAAGTAGGGAATTTGGATTTCAAAATTGTTCGTTCAGAAAAAGTGAAAAATATTCCAAAGCGAGAAATATATTTGTTTGCTTCGCTCATTAAAAAAGATAAATTTGAATGGGTACTGGAGAAAGGAACAGAAATCGGAGTCACTCACTTCATTCCCATTATTTCAGAACGAAGCGAGAAAAAATCTTTGAATATTGAGCGGGCAAGAAAAATTATTCAAGAAGCATCTGAGCAGTCTGGACGGGGAATTTTGCCAGAGCTACATAACGTGATGACATTGGAAAATGCGCTTTCGTCTACTTCGGGAGAAATTATCGCTTTTGATTTTTCCGGAATTCCTTTTAAAGATTTCAAACTCCAATCTGATATTTGTAAAATATTTATCGGCCCCGAGGGCGGATGGAGCGAGAGGGAATTGAAGAAGTTTATTGAAAAAGGCGCGAAGATCGTGTCTTTGGGTGGACAAGTTTTGCGTGCAGAGACCGCGTCTTTAGTTGTCTCGACGCTCTTTCTTTTATCCTAGTTTCTTTTACTAAAGTATCGCTATGCTATAATCTAGATTGTTACATTATTTAGATAATCCTAAAGACATAAAAAGATGGAAACTAATAATAAAAAATATCTGTTACTCGTAGCTATACTTGTGGTTGTTGGATTTATTTTCATCTTTACGACAGGCGGCCAGCATGCGTTTGCGCCGACTCCGGAGAATAACATTCCTCTTGCTAATTCTTCGACGACGCCGACTTCAACAGGGAATATTCTTCTTACACCAAGTCCCACAGCGCAATTTTCTATTCCAAAGTCTAAGAGTCCCGTTACGATAACTATGCTGACAACTCCGCCTTCTGTTACCTTGAAAATAAATGCTTCCCGCACTCCCGCTCCGGTCGCTTATAATTCGATCAATACAATTTCTTGGGCATCAACTGGAAATATTATCGGCTGCGTTTCCGGCGGATATTATGTTCCACTTGCTGATGCACAGAGCACTTTATGGAGTCGCCAAGGACAGATGAAAGCGTCTGGTTCAGAATCCTTCGTTGCGAAAATGCTTACCGGCGCGCCGCCTGCGACTGGATATAAATATTTTTCACCTCTTGCGCTCAATATTGCCTGCACTGCTATAAGTGCAGAGGGGACAAAAGTGATAGTCAAGGATGAAATTACTGTATCGGTGACTCCTTAATTGTTCGACACTCCCTCTAAAAAAGCAATTACTTTTTCATTCATGAGAAGCATCGTAACGTAGGCTCGGACCCTTTCTGGTTCGGCATGCTGATAATGCTCCATTAAAGATTTAGATTCTGTCTCTATTTCTTCTTTTGACGGAATGATTTTTTCTTTTCTGGCGATCTCGCTCAAGACAAGTTCGGTTTTGGCATGATTCTCTGCGGCCGGTCTCCATTCTTTCGTGATTTCTTCTTCAGATTTTTTTATGTGCTTCAGGTAGTCGGGGAATGATAAGCCTGCATGAGCAAGCTCGTCTTCAAATCGCGCTCTCATTCTGCTAAGCTCGCTTTCGATAAGAATTTCTGGAAGATCAATTTTGACATCTTTTAAAATCGCGTCGAGAATGCTCGTTCGGCGCCTGTCTTTAGCTTTTTGTTTTTTCTCCTCGATGAGATTTTCTTTTGCTTTGGCTCTGAAGTCGGCAATGTTTTCAAATGCGCCGAGCGTTTTTACAAATTCATCATTGAATTCTGGAAGGGTATGCTCGTGCTTCGAATGGTCCTCGATTTCTCCGGGCTTCTCTACGCCGTTTCCATGTTTCATATGGAGCTTTCGCACTTCTTCGATAACATCATCGATATCTTTTTCAGTAACTTCAATTTTCTCCTCTTTCTTCTTCATTTCCTCTCCGGCAATCTTTTTGTAATCACCCATTATAATTTCAGGAATGACCGTCGCTTTGATTTTGAAAGAAGCCGGATTTCCTGGGGCAATCTTTGTGAGGATGACCTCCGGTTTCCCGATCACTTCGAGTTTGTGTTCGTCGATAATATTTACGTATTCTTTTTGCAGAGCCATTTCGGCCGCTTCTTCGAGGATAGTTACTTCTCCGAGCTTAGAAACGAGGACAGTTTCGGGAACGTGCCCCTCGCGAAAGCCGTCCAATTTTACATTTTTCCCAAGATCCTTAATCGCTTCTTTTCGATATTCAAGAAGTGTTTCCGCGGAAATTTCTCCATCGATTTCCACCTGTGAATGGGGAAGCTTGTTTATTGTAACTTTCATATGGTCAGGCTTTTTTGTTTAATTTACTATTAATATTCTTTACTTGCCCGCCTAATTTTACAAAGTAAAATTTTGGCGGGTAAACCATAATGGAGCAGAGTCTACCGGCTTTTTTTGTTTTTGTCTAATAAAAAAGCGCTCCATGTGTGGGAGCGCTTTAAAAATGAAAATTTAATAACTGCCAGTGGTTCCGTATTGGATGTAAGCCTGCCTCTCTTGTATCTTTGCTCGGAGATAAAATAATCCTCCGATGAGAACAATAATAAGAATGATCACAATACCGATGAATGCTCCGGTTCCGGATTTCTTTTTTGGTTTATCCCAATCTGGTGTGCCGTGTATTTCTTCCATGTTTCCATTGTATACAAAACAGCGCCGTTTTGCACGAGTGCAAAACGGCGCTGTTTCTGAATTTCTCTAGAATAGTCTCACCAAAAGCGGAACAATAATAAGAGCGACGATGTTGAGGATCTTAATCATCGGATTGATCGCTGGTCCAGCGGTATCTTTGTATGGATCACCGACAGTATCTCCGGTAACAGCTGCCTTGTGAGCGTCTCCTCCTTTGCCTCCATAATTTCCTTTCTCAATATATTTCTTTGCATTGTCCCACGCTCCGCCGCCGGAAGTCATTGAGATTGCGACGAAAAGTCCAGTGATGATTGAGCCGACGAGAAGCCCTCCAAGAGCAACGGGACCAAGAATGAATCCAACAAGAATAGGAGCGATGACAGGAATGAGAGCGGGAACAATCATTTGTTTGATCGCTGCACTCGTTACGATATCAACGCACTTTGCGTAGTCGGGCTTTGCTTTTCCTTCCATAATGCCTTTAATTTCTCGGAATTGTCGTCGCACTTCAGTTACTACTTCTCCCGCCGTCTTTCCGACAGCTTCCATTGAAAGTGCCCCGAAATAATAAGGAAGAAGTCCTCCGATAAAGAGTCCGACGATAACACGGACATCTCCGAGATCAAATTTCAATGCATGATGAAGGCTTACAAATTCTTGAGTGTATGAAGCAAAGAGTACAAGCGCTGCAAGTCCTGCTGAGCCGATTGCATAACCTTTGGTAACGGCTTTCGTAGTATTTCCAACTGCATCGAGCGCATCGGTAATTTCTCGGACATTTTCCGGAAGCTCTGCCATTTCCGCGATTCCTCCAGCGTTATCAGTAATCGGTCCATATGAGTCGATTGCAACAATAATTCCGGCCATTGAAAGCATACTCATCGTTGCGATTGCAATTCCATAAAGTTCCGCGAAATGATACGCAAGAAGAATTCCGCCGACAATCGTAAGAAGCGGCCAGAGAGTTGATTTCATCGAAACAGCAAGGCCTTGAATCACGTTTGTTCCGTGTCCGGAAACAGATGCTTTTGCAATTGATTGCACCGGCGCATATTGTGTCGAAGTGTAATATTCAGTGATGACAACAAGAAGCGCTGTGACGACAAGTCCGACGAGAGACGCTAGAAAGAGACGATTTGTTCCGTATACCGTTCCTGCCATAAGCATTTTTGTCGCAGGATAGAATGCGATCGCGGAAATAATTCCCGAAGCAATGAGTCCTTTGTACAAAGCTCCCATAATATTTTCAGATTTTCCGAGTCGGACAAAAAATGTTCCGATGATAGATGCGATGATGGCAATTCCTCCGAGAACAAGCGGATACATAATTGCGTTTTGGACTTGAGCACCTTTGAAGATAAGAGAACCGAGAAGAATAGTCGCCACGGAAGTAACAGCGTATGTCTCAAAAAGGTCTGCTGCCATTCCCGCACAATCTCCTACATTGTCTCCCACGTTGTCTGCGATGACTCCTGGATTTCGGGGATCATCTTCAGGAATTCCTGCTTCGATTTTACCGACAAGATCTGCTCCGACGTCTGCTGCTTTAGTGAAGATTCCTCCGCCAAGTCGAGCAAAGACAGAAATGAGCGATGCTCCGAAACCAAATCCGATAAGAGCTTTTACATCATGAGTAATTGCGAAAAATCCTGCCACGCCGAGAAGAGCTAAGCCGACAACAAGAAGTCCAGTGACAGAACCTCCTTGAAAGGCGAGCTTTAATGCTTCTCCCAAACCTTTCTTTGCCGCTTCTGCTGTTCGCACGTTTGCTCTGACAGATACATTCATTCCGACATAACCCGCGGCGCCAGAAAGGATTGCTCCGACAAGGAATGCAAAAGCCGTTTGGACATTAGAAATAAAAAGAAGGATGACGAAAAGTATAACTGCGATAACCGCGATCGTTTTGTACTGGCGATTGAGGTATGCTTTTGCGCCGTCCTGAATTGCCTTGGCAATTTCCTGCATTCGGGCGTTTCCAGCATCTTTTTTCAAGATTGATTGGATGAGAACGTATCCGTATACGAGAGCGAGTAAAGCTGTGCCCAAAGCGAACCAAAGATATGAATTCATAGAAATAAAATTTCTAGTTATTAATTGAAAATAATGCTTATGATTTTACCGCTTCCGGCTCCGCTTCCGCAATAGATTCGCCTTTTGCAGATTGAATATCAATTTTCCAGCCAGTCAATTTTGCAGCGAGGCGAACATTCTGTCCTCCTTTGCCGATTGCAAGCGATTGCTGGTCAGATGCAACTTCAACGACTGCTTTCCGTTCTTTCTCGTCAATTTGCACCTTCAAAATTTTTGCAGGTGAAAGAGCGTCTTCAATAAATCTTTTTGGATCAGCTGACCATTCGATGATATCGATTTTTTCTCCGCCGAGCTCGCTCATTACTGTTGAAACACGCACTCCTCTCTGGCCGACAAGCGAACCAACTGGATCAACATGCTCGTCTTTTGAGACGACAGCAATCTTTGTTCTTGATCCCGCTTCTCGAGCGATAGCCTTCACTTCAACAGTTTTGTTTGCAATTTCCGGAGCTTCGACTTCAAAAAGCTTTTCCAAGAATTTTGGATGTGCGCGTGAAATTCGGAGGAACACTCCTTTCGTATTGTCTTCTACTTTATAAAGATATCCTCGCACTCGTTCGCCTTGTCGGTAGTGTTCGCCCGGAATTTGTTCCTCGTAAGGGAGTACGGCAGTGGTGCGCCCCATATCAATGAAAATATTTCCTCGTTCGACTCTCTGCACTGTTCCGGAGACAATTTCTCCTTCTCGTTTTCCGTATTCAGCGAGGACTCCCGTTTTCTCTGCTTCGCGAATTTTCTGAATGATGACTTGTTTTGCTGTCTGCGCGGAAATTCGCCCGTAATCATCTTTTGATTCGAGGGGGAAAACGATCTCTTCTTCGACTTGTGCGTCTTTTTTAATTTTCTTTGCATCAGCAAGAAGTATATGATGTTCGGGATTAAATCGAATTCTGTCGTCTTCCACTCCTTCTTCTACTTTCGATTCGCCATCCTCTTCTTCCGGGAAAATGACTTTTTCTGGATCAACGACGATCTTTACCTGGAAGAATTCCACTTTCCCACTGCTCAAATCAAATTTGGCTCGGACAATCTGGCCTTTCTTCCCGTACTCTTTTTTGTACGCGGTTGCCAAAGCTACCTCGATTGCTTCGATGAGCTTGTCTTTTGGGATACCGCGCTCTTCTCCGAGCTGGTCGATAACCGAGTTGATAATTTTTAAATCGAACATAATACTTTTCGTTAAATTGGTAATCTGTTTGTTTACTTTTTTACCCCCATAGGCCCAAAGGGTAAAAAAACGAGCCCGCCGTGAGGCGAACTGTTATCCACTAGTCTACGCCTGTTCCTCTTTTTGTCAATCTGTCCTGTGATATACTATTTTATAAGATGAATCGTCTTGTTCCAAAGTTTCTCAAATCTTCTTTTCGCACTTTTGCTGCAGGAGTTGCTGTTTTTGTCTGCATTGTTGCTTTTTTCTTTCTTTTTCATACGAAGCAAAACACTCCTGTTTCAGTTAACGTCGCGCAAGCCGCCGGTTCGAATGTTTGGGAGCTTGTAGGATATGCATGGGGAGGTGATTCTACCGGGACAGGAGTCGGGGGCACCGGCTGGATAAACTTTTGGGGTTTCAAAAGAGTTTTGGACGATGCTTACATGAATACATATAAAGTTGAGATTGATAAAACCACAGGAGTTTTGAGTGGTGATGCATGGGGAGGGAGCGCTCCTGTTGGCGCAAATACTCAAGTCAGCGGTATCGGCTGGATTAGTTTTGATTCTGCAACAAACGGGGTCTGTCCCGTTGGCTGTACTGTGGCTTCTGACGGACAAGCAAAAGTGAATCTTTCCACTGGACAAGTCACGGGCTGGGCAAGAGCTTTGAATGGCATTGGTCGTTCCGATGGCTGGGACGGCTGGATCCACCTTTCGGGGACTTCATATCCTTCTCCTGTGTTAAATGGTACAGGCGGAATGACCTTTGATACTAGCAATAAAATACTGGTCGGCTATGCATGGGGCGGTCCTACCATTGGCTGGATACATTTAGGAAGTAGCGGTGGTGGACCGATACACGTCACTGATCCTGTTGGTGGTACATGTACTGTTACTCCCGCTTCACCTACTACGATTACTCCTGTTACATGGTCTGTTGCGGCAACAGGTGGAAGCGGATCATATTCATATAACTGGACTGGAAGTGATGGACTGTCTGGCACAGCTTCTTCAACGACGCATACATATGCAACAGCCGGTACTTATGGAGCGACTACCACCATATCCGACAATATTTTCCCGGGTTTTGGCAAGACGGTTGGCTGTTCAAGTCAGGTGGGGGGCGGAGGAGGGCCAGTTGTCGTGGCGACCGAGCCTCTTGATGGAAGTTGTTCGGCATCGCCTGCAAAGCCTATTGCGAATAGGGACACTGTTACATGGACAGCATATCCAATAGGAGGTGTTCCAGGAAGTAGCGGTTATACGTACTCTTGGTCTGGGAATCCTAGTCTGTCGGGGAGCGCAACTACTACAAGTATTAAGTATCCAAGCATCGGAACCTCTACGGCCTCCGTTATAATAGGAGATCATGATTCTCCTAATAAACCAGTAACACGCAATTGCCAAGTCGTTGTTGTACCACAATTTACTGGTCAGTGTCAGACTTCTCTTCCAATTCCGCATACAAATATTCCTATGACTTGGACAATCAGTATTACTGATGCCACAGGATTAAGTAGTCCGTACAACTACGTATGGAGCGGTGATGGGGTCAGCGGTTCGGGCGCTTCAACAACAGCTCCTACTCAATCCCAAACTGTTACCTACACTGGGACATCGACTCTTCAGAAGAATGTTCATTTGACTATCACTTCAGGCGTCAATCCAAATATGACCACAAGTACGATCAATTGTTCCGCAACTGTTGTTGGTCAGGTTGCTTCCTTTGATCAGTAATTTGGTATAATAAAGCTAGTAAATCAGATGCCACGATCTCTCAAAATTCTTATATCCCTCGCTGTTCTTGCGATTATTATTGCGGGATATTTTTTGTATCAAAGCATACAACAATCAGGTGCTCTTCCATCTCCCAGTCCGACTTTGAGTGCGGCGGCAAAACAAATCATCCTTCAAAATCTTGCATCTTCGACTCCTCCTCCGCTCACGACAAAAGAGAAACAGGCAATTATGAAGGCATTAGCCGCTTCTCCGGGAGGATCCTCTGCTTCCTCAAGTATTTCTGCAACTCCCGCACCTTTGACTGCCGCACAAAAACAAGCAATCTTAGACACATTAAAAAAATAATTATTCATTAACCATATTTTTATGAATCAAGCATCCTTCCAAAAGTCGTTCGAACATTTTGTTAAAATCCTCATTGTCGCAGTTCTTTGTGTCTGGGGGATCTCTTCACTCCAGGCCGCGTGGGTGGATAACACCAATACTCCTCCAAACGCGAATGCACTTGCTCCGATTCATGTTGGTTCAGACCCACAGACGAAAGCGGGGAATTTGACTCTAAGCGCAGGGAGTCTCTTTACTCAAGGAATCCATTCGTATCTCGATGCTTATTTTGATACAAAAGTTGGGATTGGTACAACAACTCCAACTGACCCTCTTCAGGTCAAGGGGAATGCTCGTGCCACACAACTTTGTCTTGGTGATACGAGCGGCAGCGCGGGTTGTATTAGCTCGTGGTCAGCTGCCGGGGGTGCATGGACTACCTCTGGTACAAATATCTATAACTCAAATACGGGTAACGTAGGAATTGGAACAACGACTCCAGCAACAAAGCTTGATGTGAATGGGACAATTAAGACTACCGGATTTCGAATGCCGACTGGAGCAACAAGTGGGAGTGTTCTTAGTTCCGACGCGAACGGAAATGGAACATGGCTACCGACATCGTCACAGAATACAAATATATATGGTCCATCTTGCCAGCTTGTCGGTGATACTACGTCTGCTTATTGTCTAGTGGTAAGTGTCCCGTCTGTCTGCAAAAACGGGCAATTGTGTAAGTTGATCGGGATTGAGTATCAGTTCAATGCAGGTTATTTTTGGAATCCAGGATCAAGTCAGATTTCAAACATGAATGTGGTACCATATATGCAAGTGCTATACAACGGAGTGGGAAGATTTTTACAAGCATATAATACGGCATCAGCTACTACTTTGGGTAACGGCGATGGTACTAGAGATACGATCATGAATTTGTCTGGTGGACAAGTACTTTACGATGATTATGGAGGGACGTCAGCCTCTTCCGGGACAAATATTAGCGCAAATTGTGATAGGGCGACTTTTTGGGAAAATGATCCAGATCATTGGTTAATGTATGCTGGAAGTGCTACTCAAGGTTGGGCAGTCTTTGCTTGCAATAACTAATCCTCAAGTAGAAAGTTAAGTATAGTTTTTTCTTAAAGCAGATAAAATCACTCTAAAACTTGTCCACCCTCCCGGCGGACAAGTTTTTTGGTATACTAAAAGGAAAGGAAATCTTTTATGCACATTGATGATGTAAAACTCAAAGAATTTATTCTCGATTCTGGTCTTGTATCCAAGGCTGATTTTGAAATAGTGGAAAAAGAGGCTAAATCTGAAAAAATTTCGCTCGGAAAAGCACTCATTAAGACTGGGAAACTCAATGACGATGATTGGCGGCGCGTTCAGGCATATATCATCGGTATTCCATTCGTTGATTTGAAAGGCTTAAGAATTGATAGTGCAGTTCTTTCTCTCATTCCAGAACCGATTGCTCGCAACCATAATATTTTAGCATTCGAAAAAGATGGCGACTCTCTTCAGGTTGCAATGCTCGACACCGATGATCTTCCTGTCATTGATTTTATTAAAAAGAAACTTTCGCTCAAAATCCTTCCTCGGCTAACTGATGTCGAGAGTATGAAATCTGCTCTTCTTCAATACCAAAAAAGCCTCAAGGCGGAATTCGGCGATCTCATTCAAAAAGAAGCTGAATCAATCCAGACCTTCGCTTCTTCAGAAGCGGGAGAAGGAGGAGAAAGCGCAGGAGATTTGAAGAAGATGGCAGAGGATTTGCCGATTGTCCGAATCGTGGAAACTCTTTTGAAACACGCTATTCTTCAAAATGCTTCTGATATTCATATCGAGCCTCTTGAAATTGAAGTTCTTGTCCGCTATCGAATCGATGGAATTCTTCACGATGCCATGGTGCTTCCTCGAAATGCTGCAATGGGTATCGTGGCAAGAATTAAAGTGCTTTCAAATCTAAAGCTTGATGAAAAAAGATTGCCGCAAGACGGAAGATTTAAAGTGGAAATGAGCGGAGAGAAAGTTTCTTTCCGTGTTTCTGTTTTGCCGACATTTTTTGGAGAAAAAATCGTGATGCGACTTTTGAAGGAAGGAAAATCCGGCTTTACCCTTGAAAGGCTTGGTTTCCATGGAGAAGCGCTTGAGAGAATCCATGCGGGGACAAGACAGCGTACCGGGATGCTTCTTTGTGCGGGTCCGACTGGTTCTGGAAAAACCACGACTCTTTATACGGTGCTCGATATTTTAAATACTCCTCTGGTGAATATTTCTACGATTGAAGACCCGATTGAATACCAGATGCCCCGAGTCAATCAAACACAAGTGAAGCCGGAGATTGGATTTAGTTTTGCAAACGGACTCCGCTCGCTTCTTCGTCAAGATCCAGACATAGTGAT
>JAQTTF010000020.1 GCA_028710915.1 Minisyncoccota bacterium
CTCTGTTTCTGACTGAAGAGAAACTTCTGCGAGATCCGGCTGTACCAGAACTTTATCGAGAACAGATGTCCCATTGAATAGTGGCGCGATAGAAAAAGTATTTATGGTATTTGTCTCTTCTTTTCCATCACTTTTCGTCTGAATTTCCTCCACATTTGGAAAAGCGTCCAAGGAATTGTCAACACCCAACTGATCCCGCAACTCGGCATTAATATCGATAACAAGCGGTTCTTCGTCTACATAACCATCTTCGTTATCGAAAGAAGCTTCAACCTCTTCTGTATCGAAGTCGTCATCCAGAGGAAGCCCCTCTTGTTCTGATTGCTCCTTTTTTTGATTTACATAATCAGAATATATAATACGATCGTCTTCTCCTTCGAGACGGGCGAATTTTACGTGCAAATGACCTTCTCCATCAACATATTTGAATGTATGATAATGATCTTCATTAAGAGCCTTCTCCATCTCTCGAGCCACTTTTAAAAAGCTCTCGTCCTCCGCATCCTCTGGCACTCGATCAGTGAGAGGCTCATCGGTCCCGACTTTACAAATTCTGCCGTTTTTTAAATACGTCTCCGGTCCTCCCTCATTTGCATCTTCTTTTTTCCAATCCTTCCGCTTGCCACCATGCTCTCTCTTTATGAAACCCTTTATTTCTTTCTCTGTCCACGGCGTCTTTTGCTGACTTCTAGGAATTTCATTTTTTATCGATTTATTGTCTCCCTCTTCTTTTTTTGGTTCCTCTTTTGGCTTAGATTCGGGAGGAGTAAGCGCTTCAGGATCTGGAATTTTTCTTTCACCACTCAAAGGATCCCCACGATTTTCTCCACCTGGAGGAATTCCAAGAGTTTGATCCGTAGATCCGTTCATGACATCTTCTTCTGCAAGTATTTCAGGAGCTTTTGGATTCATAAAAATTTTTAAGACAAAAAAATCCTTCTCGATGAAAGAAGGTGACGAAGAGGCGAAAGTTCGCACTCTTGTATCTCTCACTCCTTTACTCGAGGACTGACGAAACATACTTTCATTGCATGGTATTCGGACTTCCCTCTTTCGAGAGTTACCGCAGCGGTACTGTGCCGGACTTACACCGGACTTCCCCAACACAACGAAAAAAATTTTAAAAACAACGAGTCATATCCGGAAACTAACACTCTTATTATATGCCCTGGCCAGACGAGTGCAAACACAGGTCATTACGTTTACCAGCATGTCAACCTTCTTTCGCCTTTAAAATCTGAAGATCATAGCCCAGAAACACCCGATCTTTTGAATTTACCCCGAGAGATGCCAGAAATTTGAACATTTCTTCCTGAATTTTCTCCGAATCCCCGTCCTCCACGAGACTTTCCATTTCGATAAACGAGCCAAGTTCTTCAATTTCATCGATGCAAATCTCATAGGCTTGATAGTGCGCAGTTCGGAGAGTTTTATTCACACGAGTTCCCTCTTTATACCCAAGCATGGCTAAAATTCCCTCAATACCTTTTTTATTCGTCACTTCTGTTTCATTTTCAAGTTTATCAAGCCCATTTTTTATTCTTTGTTTTGCGGTAAAAATAATTTTTGAGTTATTTTTCACCCGCACGCGCAAAAATACTTCGTTTGAGTCATATTCTTTAAATGAGCCGACTTTCTTTGCATAGACCACATCACTTTGAGTTATCGGTTTTTCGAAAACGCACCCAAGCGATTCAAGCTTTTTCATCACCTCATCTTTATTTTTCAATCTTGCTTTTACTTCAATTTCTTTCATAGTATCAAGAATTAAAATAAACTCTTTTTTGCTTATAATTTTCCAAAATAATTCTTGACCCTTCAAAAAGCGGCTTCGGAAGATTATCAGGATAATACCAATCCCACATTCCGCTTTTTTCCGGTTCCATTACTTTTGGCTCTCCACTTGTCCACTCTGCCACCATTCCTATTTGCACATAGTGCCGAGGAACGTATATTTTAATTGTCCCAACCGAAACAAATTTTATATTTTTTATTTCAATTCCGCATTCTTCGCGAACTTCTCTTGCGGCGCAATCCTCGAATGTTTCCATGTATTCAAGGTGTCCTCCGGGAAATTGATACTCTCCATTTCCGAAATGTCCTTTCCTTTCTCCCAGAAGGACTTTCCCGTCTTTAAATACGATTACTCCCATCCCAACTTTCGGCTTTAATTCAGAATCGGTCATAAAAATGAAATTAAAACTTCATATTAAACCAATCAAGTTTATAGACATCATTGATAAGAATCCGCTCACCTTTCGCCCAGGTTTTGTTTTTCTCAAGTCCAAGCATCTTGATCGCTTCATTTACATGATCCTCACTACTCCCTTCGATTTCCAGATATGCAGGCATTTGAGGATATTGATCAATATCAAACACCCAATCCCTCAATACATATGAGATTCGGTCCTTTTCTTGATGGCCGTAAAGCTCCAGGCCAAGCTCAAGAAATAAATCTGCAAGTTTTTCAGACTCTTCCAGATTAAAATTAATTTCTTTGTGTTTGCGGGCAGTCCCCAGAATTTCCGATTTGGCTTTCCATGTCACCTCGCGTTTCCCCTCTGAATTCTGTCTTATTCGAAGAAACCACGGATCGTCTCCGGAATGTGTGAGCCCCCTTGGACCAAACCAATCGACAATGAGCCGAGTTTCTTTCGTCTTTTTCGCTCCAAACTTTTTAA
This sequence comes from Minisyncoccota bacterium, assembly GCA_028710915.1. Lineage (GTDB taxonomy): Bacteria > Patescibacteriota > Minisyncoccia > Phycocordibacterales > JAQTLZ01 > JAQTLZ01. The sequence continues at coordinate 2,682 of JAQTTF010000020.1, forward strand.
GCCTCGCAATTAAATCAGAACTCTCAATATCTAAGACCTTTGTTTCAATTTCGTGTGCCATTTTATTTTATTTCGTTTTTAATCAGATCCGAAACTTCTTTTAATTCCGCTTGCGGACTTACTGGCATTTTTCCAGTGCGATACAAGAATTTTCTCGGTTCATATTCTGTAATACCGGTGTCACCAATTTTTCTTGGGAGCATCTGAAGATGGATATGCGGCACATCTTGCCCGACCAGCTTGCCTTCATTCCATGCGTAATTAAATCCCTCTGCTTGAAATACTTTTATGAGTGCTGGCTTTAATTTCTTTCGTAAATCAAAAAGAGCTATGATTTCTTTTTCTGTAAGATCATCGAATGTTGCTACGCACCGGATCGGACAAATAAGCATGTGGCCTGGAACAATCGGAAGGTTTGTAGGAAACGCCCAGGCATATTCGTTTCTTACTGTTTCCCTCTCTCTGTTTGCAGGAATCTCGCAAAAAGCACAGCGTATTTTTTCCATCAGATAAGTATACAAAAAATTCAAAAAAGAGTCGCCAAGTGGTAAGCTTATGGGCACGTATGGAAGATTCTGACCTTTCTATCATAGAGCAAGCTCTCGAGGGTGATACAAATGCATTTGAAATCCTCGTGCAAAGACACCTCAAACTTGTCTACAATTTCGTCTACCAACTTTCCGGAAATGCAGACGAAGCAAATGACATTACCCAAGAAGTTTTTGTAAAAATATGGAAAAATCTAAAAAAATTCGATCCAAAACAAAATTTTAGGACGTGGATCTTTTCAATTGCCAGAAATACTACAATCGACTACTTCAGAAAAAAGAAAAGCATTCCGTTTGGAGATATGGAGATTGGAGAAGATACTTCGTTTGAAGATTCTCTTGCCGACGATGAGATGCTGCCCGATGAAGTTTTTGAACAGAAAGAAATCGGTACTTTTCTTGAAAAAACCCTTCAGACACTGTCTCTTGAAGAAAGGACGATTATTCTTCTCCATGACAAGGAAGACCTGACTTTTGAAGAGATGGGGAAAATTCTCCACAAGCCTATGAATACAGTCAAAAGCCAGTATCGCCGAGCAATCATAAACTTTAGAAAACATATTATTAAACCAAGACATAACTAATTCAGAAAAGTATTCCGCACGAGAGCGAATAACAACTTTTCGGAAACATCGCGGAAGCTCACGGGCATGGTCTGTCAACGACCCCGCCATGAAATAGGCGGGGCTCATTGACAGCCGTGAGCTGAGCGCGAGGAAAGTTTTCTCGCAGGGAAAACTATTCTGTTTTCCGAAAAGTTCGTTATGAGCGTCTTTGCACCAAAGAAAAACTTAGGTGCGTAATACCTAAAGGAGGCTCTGTGAGCCTTCGGAAGGTCGACTTTTACAAAGGTTCGACAAAAATGAGATTGCCGAACCAAAAGATAAAGGGGTGCACCAAAATGCGCCCTTTTATCGTATACTTATATGAATGAAAAGTTATAGAAATCTTTTTAATAATCTCGAGGAAAAAATTCCTTCAGAAAACTTGAAGCTCACCATAATCAAAGAAGTGAGACATATTGAAAATCGAAAAATAAAAACTCGATTTATATTTTCAGTGACCCTGCTCGTTGCATCTCTTGGGGGGATTGTCGAGGCTTTCGTGCAGTTTGTCCAGCACTCAAATCAATCTGGATTCTCCCAGTATGCCTCGCTCCTTTTTTCAGATAACTCTGTTTTCTTTTCATATTGGAAAGATCTCGGGCTTTCACTCGTCGAATCTCTCCCGCTTGTAAGCACAGTGCTTCTTCTAGGAGTCGTACTCGTCTTCTTGTGGTCTGGAGCGCGAACACTTAAATACGGCCGCGGAGCATTTTTAACAGCTTAACAGCTTATTTTTTATGGATATTAAAGAGGTTTATGAATCTAAAAAGGCGCGCCATATTTTTTTTGGTATTTGTATAGCTATTATTGCTCTCCTTATTTTCCAAGCGGGAATATTTGTAGGCTTTAAAAAAGCTGAATTTTCAGAGCAGTTGGGAGAAAATTATTACCAAGCGTTTGGCACGTCCTCTCGCGGACCAGTAGGGTTCTTCCGAGAAGACATCGCTGGCGGACACGGAGCATCAGGAAAAATCGTCCGTATCAATCTGCCGACGCTTGTGATATCGAACTCAGATAACACGGAAAAGGTCATTATCATTACCGACGATACTCTGATCCGACGTTTCCGAGATCAAATTGCAGCGACTGATATTAAAGTCGGAGATTTGGCGATCGTGCTCGGAGAACCTGACACTAAGGGACAGATCTCGGCAAAACTTATCCGACTTCTTCCCCCGCCGCCCTCTCTTTCTCCATCGCCTAAATTAGGCACAACGACTAATACAACGAATCAATAATATGCCCCAAACAATAAAAAAAATTCGAGGATTCGTGGCTGCCCACAAAGTCTGGAGCGTAATTATTGCAGTTATTATCTTATTTATTGGATATAAAATATACGGATATTTTAAAGGTACTAGCACCCAGACAAGCTACGTGCTCTCTACGGTACAGAAAGGAACTATCGTCTCTTCTGTGACTGGAAGCGGGCAAGTATCTGCATCAAGCCAAATAGATCTCAAAGCCAAAACTTCCGGAGATATTGTTTCTCTTCCCGTTTCAAGCGGACAAGAAGTAAAAGCGGGAGATCTGATACTTCAAGTTGACGCGCGCGACGCCTCAATCGCTTTTCAAAATGCAAAAATTGCCCTTCAAAAATTGACACAGCCCGCTGATACTGTAGCCCTTTCCCAAGCGCAAAATGCTTTGTCAGATGCGAAGGATTCAAACCAAAAAGCCACTGATGATTTGTCCAAAGCTTATGCTGACAGCCTGAGTATATTGGCAGGATCATTCCTCGATTTTTCTCCGACATTGACCGGGATTGATAACCTTTTGGGACAGAAAATTCTTTCCGATGACGCTGCGCGCACAAACGGAAATACGGCGCTAGATTATAGAAATAAAGCGACAGCAGCATATAACCTCGCAGATACGGCAATTCAACAAAATACAAGAGACTACCGTGGAATAAACCAAAACTCTTCGCCGGCAAGTATAGAAACAATCTTAGAAGAAACGTACCAAACAGCAAAACTCATTGCTGAAACAATCAAAGATACTCGCAACTTTGTAGATTATATGGCGCTTAGTTCGCAGAGAAGTTCTGATTTTTCCGGATATCAAAACACACTTTCGACATATACGAGCCAAATGAACACACATGTAGCTGATCTCCTTTCTACTGAAAATACAATAACAAACTCAAAGGATACTATTACTAGTTCAGCGCGGACAATCCAAGAAAAAACGGCGGAACTGACCAAGCTTCAAAATGGAGCCGATCCGCTTGATATCGCAGCACAGAGATTAGATCTGCAACAAAAAGAATACGCATATGAAGACGCTTTCCTTCGCGCTCCCTTCGACGGCGTTATTGCAAAACTGGATGTACAAAAGACCGATACCATTACAAGCGGAGCAACTATCGGAACTCTCATAACCAAACAAAAAATTGCAGATATATCACTGAATGAAGTCGATGTCGCGCATATCAAGGTGGGACAAAAAGCAACACTTACATTTGATGCTGTCGACGGACTTTCGATTTCAGGAGAAGTCGTGGAAGTTGATCTCGTTGGAACAGTATCACAAGGAGTAGTCACCTATAATGTAAAGATCGGCTTTGACACGCAAGATGATCGGGTACGCTCTGGAATGAGCGCAAGCGCTTCAATTATTACAGATGTTGTGCAAGATGTGCTCACCGTACCAAATAGCGCAGTTAAATCTCAAGGCAACACCTCGTATGTGCTCATGTTTAATCCCCCACTCACTCCTGCCACTGGAACGGTGATATCAGCTGTTCCGCCAATACAAGAACCCGTAGAAGTCGGTGCATCGAATGATACGGACACAGAAATCACTTCTGGATTGAAAGAAGGAGATCAGATTGTTGTAAGGACAATTACAGCTTCGGCTCCAACAACAAGCACTGCTCCGAATATCTTTGGCGCAACTGGTGCGGGAGGAAATCGAGGGGCGGTCGGAGGAATACGGACAGGCGGAGCGGGAGCGGGAAGATAATATGATTGAAATAAAGAATGTCACAAAAACATATAACTCCGGCGATCTTTCATTCCAAGCATTGAGAGGTGTTTCTTTCACAATACAAGACGGAGAATTCGTCGCCATCATGGGCCCTTCTGGCTCCGGGAAATCCACGCTTATGCATATTCTCGGCGCACTGGATACCCCCACTACGGGGGAATACTTTCTGGATGGAAAAGATATGTCAAAACTTTCCGATGACGCACTCGCCGATATTCGAAAAGACAAAATCGGGTTCGTCTTTCAAGCTTTCAATCTCCTTCCTCGTACCACAGTCTTTCGAAATGTGATGCTCCCTCTCATCTATGCCGAGACAAGCCAAGAAGACAGAAAAATACGGACTGAAAAAGCATTGCGAGCAGCAGGACTTGATGAAACGCACTTTTTCCATCGTTCCAACGAACTCTCCGGCGGACAAATCCAAAGAGTTGCTATTGCGAGAGCTCTTGTCAACAACCCCGCGCTTATTCTCGCTGACGAACCGACCGGAAATCTCGATTCAGCAACGGGAGAAATCGTGCTCGGCACATTCCAAAAATTAAATGCCGAAGAGGGCCGCACGATCGTCCTCATCACGCATGAAAGCGACGTGGCAGAACATGCTGACCGAATTATTTTTATCAAAGACGGACTTATATTGAGAGACGGGAAACAGCATCAGAAAAGAATAATTCATCATGTAAAAAAATGACTGTACCAGATATTCTCCACGAAACATACGCCGCCCTTTCTGCAAACAAAGTCCGCACTGCTTTAACTATGCTCGGAATTATCATCGGGATTAGCTCGGTGATTGCTATGGTTTCGATTGGGCAAGGAGCACAAGTGCAGATCCAGTCTTCAATCGAAGGATTAGGCTCAAATCTTTTAACTATCCTTCCCGGTGTCGTTCAGCCGGGACGAGGAATCGTCTCCTCAGGACGAGGATCGGCTCAGACGCTCAAAAATGCCGATCTTGATGTACTCAAACAAATCGATGGAATCGCAGCAATTTCGCCGGAAGTCTCAAGAAGATTTCAAGTTACAGCTCCGACAGGAAACAATACGAACACGACAGTAACTGGAGCTGTTGCAGATTATTCTTTTGTTCACAACATCGTCCTTGCTGAAGGAAATTTCCTTACTGATGCAGATGAGCGCAGTATCGGCCGCACAGCAGTGCTCGGAGCGACCGTTGCAACTGACCTTTTCGCTGACGCCGATCCTCTTGGGAAAACTATTCGTATAAACCAAAGCACCTTCCATATAATCGGAGTTTTGACAAAAAAGGGAGGGGCTGGATTTTCAGGCCCAGACGATATGATTTTCGTTCCCCTTTCAACGATGCAAAAAGTCCTTTCCGGTGTTGACTATCTTTCAACTATCTCAGTGAGCGTGACAAATAAAGACCAAATGAACACTGTGAGGGACGCGGCTACAAATGCTCTTCTTGCCAAGCATCGAGTTGCTGAAGCCGACTTTTCTATTATTTCCCAGGAAGATATTTTGGGAACCCTCTCGCAGGTTATAAACACTTTCACACTCTTTCTTGCTTCCATCGCAGGAATTTCTCTGGTTGTTGGAGGTATCGGAATTATGAATATGATGCTCACCACCGTCACTGAACGAACAAAAGAGATTGGGCTCCGCAAAGCGATCGGCGCCAAAAAGAAAGACATCAACCTTCAATTTTTGGCTGAGGCAGTCGCACTCACTTTTATCGGAGGAGCAGTTGGCATTATTCTCGGATGGGCAATTTGTTATGCGGTCACCTCTCTTGGAATTTTACAGACGAGCGTATCTTTAACTTCGGTGATTCTCGCCTTCGGAGTTTCAGCTGCCATCGGTATTATTTTTGGATACTACCCCGCCCGAAGAGCGTCATCGCTGAATCCAATAGAGGCTTTGCGATATGAATAAAAAATTATTAGTAATTAAATATAAAATATGAATAAAAAAATTGTAAGTGTTATTGTGGTTGTGGTTATTGCAGGAATCAGTTTCTATGGTGGTATGCAATATGGAAAAAATAGCGTTACAAACACGCAAGGTTCTCGATTTACTCAGGGTACCGGTGGGAATGGCGGACAAAGGGGTACTCGAGGAGGAAATGCCGGCGGATTTGTCACAGGAACTGTATTGTCTCAAGATGCAAATAGCATCACTATACAGCTTAGAAATTCCGGTTCTCAAATTATTCTCGTGGCATCAAGCACTCAAATCTCAAAAAGTGTGACGGGAACCGCGAGCGACATAAAAACTGGAAATCAAGTAATGGTGAGTGGAACTGCCAACCCAGATGGCAGCTTCACTGCACAGTCTGTCCAGATAAGGTAAGAGTCTTTAACTTTTCACGGAGGTAAACAGAATCCCCTCATATGGCCTAAGAGTAATAGTATTCTCTTTTGAAGAGAGGGTGGCATTCATATATGTAGAACAAGCAATTTCCAACTTTTTTCCTTCTACTGTAAGCTCTTCTGTCACTATTTCATCTGAAAAATTAAGCATTACAAACCATTCTTCTTTCGAAGTTTTTCTGCTGTAGAAAAATACATCGGGTGATTTTGCGTTGCGAGATATGTATTCGCCATATCGTAAGGCTTCCGAAGCATTACGAAAATAAAGAAGCGTCTTATACATATAAAACATAGACTCTGGATCGCTCCTTTCCTTCTCAACATTTACTTTCTCATAATCCTCGGACACAGGAAGCCATGGTTCGTGATCTGAAAATCCAGCATACGGAGAAGGCGACCATTGCATCGGGGTTCTTTCAGGATCGCGAGCAATTGACGGGTTCTCAATCAAAGTCGCGAAGCCGTCTTTCATTTTATGTTTGGGTATCTCTACATTCTTCATACCAATCTCTTCTCCATAATAAATAAAGATCGTCCCGCGAAGTGTGAGAAGCATAAGTGCAAGAAGCCGTGTACGAAGTTCTCCAAAACGCGTCATAATCCTTCTATGATCGTGATTGCCGAGCACATAGGTCGCAATTCGTTTTGCACCGACAAGCTTATCGAATGCATCCACAAACGAACGATAGATTCCCGCCGACCAGGGTTTCTTGAAGAGGTCAAAAAGATCAAAGTTAAAAGGAGTATGATTTGGATAAGGAACTCCGTCGTACACTTTCATAAGATCCATCAATTCGAGATAAGATTCTGTCACGATAAAGGTGTCTTTATATTTTTTTGAAGAATCGCAAATAAGGTTAATGACGCCAATTGCCTCTGGCTGATTCTCATCGAAGATATGAAGAAAAGCATCGTAGGGTTTGTCTACCCCGGGCGCAAAGTGTTCATTCACGGGATCATCGCGAAAACGCTTATCTTCAACCGTATGAGCAACAGCATCAACACGAAAACCATCGACTCCCCTATGAAGCCAGAAATCAATAATTTTTTTAAATTCTTTTTTGACTTCTTCATTTCTCCAATTCAAATCTGGCTGATGCGGAAGAAAATGATGAAGATAACACTGCCCCGTCGAAGGGTCTGGAGTCCATGCTGAACCGCCAGAGACAGAAAGCCAATTATTGGGAGGCAAACCGCCCGGTAATGGATCCTTCCAAACATACCAATCTCTTTTCGGATTCGTCTTTGAAATTCTGGCTTCCTGAAACCATGGATGTTCCCGAGAAGTATGATTCACAACCAAATCCATGATGATTTTAAGGCCTCTTTTGTGGGCTTCTTTTACAAGCTGATCAAAAGTCTCTAGTGTCCCAAAACGCTTATCAATGTCGCAATAATCAGTGACATCATACCCAAAATCTTTCATGGGCGAAGGATAAACAGGCGAAAGCCAGAGTGCATCGACTCCTAATGAATGCGGACTTCCTCGAAAATAATCGAGTCTCGAAATAATTCCTTCGAGGTCCCCAATGCCGTCCCCATTTGAATCCTGAAAACTCCAAGGATATATCTGGTAGATAATCGCATTTTCGTACCACTTTGGACGATGAAACCACAACATAGCCTATAGTATACACGAAGTATAAGAAGAAAAATCAGCCATTTTTATGATCTTTCCAGTGTTTCTCCCAGATAATTTTATGGAGACCAGCAAACATCTTTTCTGCTCGAAGTTTCTTCTTTTCATCTATATCTTGAAGCGACCGAACAGAAAGCAAAAGCTGTCTTGCTCCTTTTTCGATCTCTGTCGGATTCCAAGAAACTGGAGAGAAGGGGCCGATCTTTCTTTCGCTTGCCCACCACCATGCGCAGCTCGCTATACCTTTATCGGCATAATTTCTTGCTTTTCCATATCCAGAATCAAGCTTTGCACATTTGATAATTTTTAAAACAAAATTCTTGAATAAAGTAAGGCGCTTATGAATAATATTCCTCGGATCATCCCAAAGCCCGAAGGGAATTTTTTCATCAAGTTCTTTTTTTGTCGATTCCCAATTTGCTTCACGAACTTCGATTGTCTCTTTTTTTGAAAGACTCGAGAGATATTCTGAAGCCGTAAGAGTTTTGATCTCTGTATGAGTAAAAATACGCTCATAAAATCCAATATCATCTCTATGCCAATGACCATAGAGTTCCCCATCATGAAGGGTCACGAGATGCTCGCTTTTCACCTTGTCTTTATTTTTGTAGATATATTCGGGAGGAAATGTTTTTGAAAACTCTGTGTTTCTAAAAATAACAGAAAGGCCATTCCCTTTCAAAGAATACGCGATATCCGGATTGATGAGCGAGAGAGCATGAGTCTCATCAAGAATGAAATATGAAAAGCCGAGTTTTTTCAAAACCCCCGCAACTCTTTTACTATAAGCAAGTTCCGGCAAATAAAAACCTCGAGTCTTATACACGTCCCCGAAATATTCTTTCAAAACAGTTTCATTCAGTCTAATCTGACGTTCGATTTCGGCGCGCGATAAAAGCGGCAAGATAGGGTGATACATGGCGCTTCCAAGAAGTTCAATTCTGCCTTCTTCCGCAAATTTTCGAATACCGTCTATAATATCTTTTCTTCCGTATTTAAGAAGAAGCTCCACGAGAGAACCGCTCACATTAAGGGTTATTTTGAGATTCGAATATTTTTCGAGAAGCCTCAAGATAAGCGAATAGCTTTCATCCGAGACTTTCTCTATCACTTCTCTTTCCTGCGTCGGTGGCTGATAGATATGCAAAATGTTGACCCAATACTTCATCGGTTTGAATATAATCTTTTATTTTCCGTTCTTCCCTTCGCTTCTTATATATTTTTTCTTAAGCTGTATTGTAGTCTTATAAAGCTCAATATATTTTTGCGCAGGAATAATCCAAGAGTTCGCCTGCTCAAGTCCCGTAACCACGAGGGCTTTCCAAGTATCTTTGTATTTATATGTCTCAAGCGCACGAACAATCGCGATAAGCAAATTTCCAGAGTCATATCTGGTAAATGCAAAACCATTTCCTGTCTGCTCATACGGATCAAAATCGACAATCGTATCTGCAAGCCCGCCGATATGGTGCACGATCGGAATACATCCATAGCGAAGTGCAATGAGCTGATTGATACCGCACGGCTCAAAACGCGAAGGCAAAAGAAACATATCGGAACCGGCGTACAGAGACGTTTCCATATTGCTATCGAACGGAATAAAAGCAAATTTTTTCGGAAATTCTTTTTCTGCTGCCGAAAGCATATCGCTCAATGTCTTATCTCCATCCCCCATGATGATAATTTGGGCATTCAAACGCAAAATCGTTGACACAACCAAAGAAAAAAGATCGAATCCCTTTTGCTGGGTGATGCGGGAAGTCATACAAATAAGAGGAACGGATTCGTCCACTTCCAGCCCATATTTTTTCTGAATATAGAGTTTATTATCCACCTTCCTGTTCACAGACTTTTCGCTGTAATGTTGCTGGAGTCCAGGATCGGTAAGAGGATTGTAGTCGTCATAATCAATTCCATTCACAATACCAAAGACGATTTTCTCGCGATTTTTAAGCACTCGGTTCAATTCTTGCCCGAAATCTTTGGTCATGATTTCCTCCCGATAGGTTTCCGAGACGGCATTAATAGCATCAGCATTCATAATCGCGCGCTTCGCAAAATTTATTTTTTCCACCCTATCAATTCCATCGAAAGTAGGAAGCCCTGAATATCCATCATCGCGTTCTGCTTCAGGAATCGCCCACCAATCGTGGCCCAGCTGGAACGCCAGATTGTGAATAGTAAAAAGACAAGCGGTTTTAAGCCAAAATTCATCTTTTTTATA
>JAQTTF010000065.1 GCA_028710915.1 Minisyncoccota bacterium
GTTCTGTTTTTCAAGAGAACGTCGGCGCTCATCCTTGTATCATGGACACCCTAGCGGAAATGCCCGAGGGAAGCCCGAGATGCAGATGTATGTGCTTGCCCCACCCACCGTGCGCGCACCTTTCCCGCCGTCTCCAAGAGAGGAGGAGACGGCGGGCTCCCTAATACGACTACTTTATTTTTAAGTACACTACTTTACCCCTATCCATACCACAAGCATATATACCAGCAAATCTCGTTTTCTGGCCGTAATCAATTATAGGTTGCCAGTAATCAACCCAACTGAAAGGTACGCACGAAAATGCATCTAGAATTAAAATTCTCTCTTCGAGATCTGAATATTTCTCCTCCTTCTTTTTTATTGTCTCTATAGCTTGTTTTGCGCCATAAGATTCATAGGCTTCGCCAACACCTTTTTTCTTAATTAGATAGGCATTCCTCTTTTTAATATTCTCGTCTGCAATTTCCGTCAGTTCCGCGGAAAAAATCTTGCCCGTGTCTTGGTCTGTTAAAGTTCCGTCCTCTCCCGCAAACCTTCTTTGTCCTAAAAGAAAATTAGGACCTCCATTGTCACGGCAAGATTGCACAAAAGCTTCTAATACATTAGGTTCATAGTTTAAATTTTTTCTCATTGCCTAGTATAGAAAACCGAGTGTCCGGTTTTTCCAGCTTGCACTATCTTTCCCTCTCGTTCGAGAGTGGAAAGATATCTCGTCGCCGTTGCGTCCGAGACATGCAGGAGTTTCTCGACTTCGTCGTTGGTGATTTTGGTTCGCTTCGCGAACAGGGTCATCACTTCATCAAGTTTCTTTCTTTTTCTGCTTCGCAGAACAGCGTTCGCTTTTTGCAAAAGTTCTTGGAGAAAATTCGGTGTTTGAACTGTCGCTGACGCGACGGGATTTTCAGCTGAATTTGGCTCATTTTCAGGACTGCTTTCTGGCGTTTCTGAGGGTGGATTCTCATCTTTGACTACTTGTGGGGTCGCTTCGCTCCCTGGGGCTTCGGGGGCCTCTACGGGGCTGTCGCCCCCTTGGGAATCGGTTGGAGGGCTGGAATCCGCGGAATCGCCCGAAAGTGGGGTTTCGGAATCAGATGCAGTTGAAGTTACCGGATCTGGTTCAGTGGTGTCAGAAGGAGGCATACAAATAGTTTAACATGCTTATATTTTTTTATCTTTTACCAATCTCCAGTAGTGATATCCCAAAGCTGTTAATTTACAAGATTTTGAATTTTGTGCTGCGTAATACATATGCTCCTCACCAACAGGAACAACAAGACCTACTCTTTCAAATTTTTGTAAATTCTTCAAGATAGTGACTTTTTCTGGCTTAGCGATATCTTTGTTATCGAATTCATATGTGGGGTCTAAGGCATGTTCTTGGTCTGGAGTTGGAAAATATTCAATTATCTTTCGTAAAATTTCTAAAGGTACCAGAGGATTTATTTTTCTAAGAGAAGTAAAACGAGTTACATTGGTTTTAAAGACGGGGCGTTGGTCCCAGGGTCCTAACGCTTGATCGATGTAGGCGTAGACACTACCTGGCGTTATTTCTCCTAGAAGATTAGAGGCCCCGCCTTGTAAGGCATCCAGTAGTAGATTAGTAAACACTCCATGACCGTTGACTTCAATTGATGCTCCGTCACTCTTACTCGCGGTTAATACGACTACTCCCTCAATAATTTGAGCTGTCGCACCCCCGGTCATAATTGGTGAACCAAAGGCACCCGAATGACAACAATCCAATATAATAATTTTATCTTTTGCTTTTGATTTGTTTGCGATGTTTAATATCTCTTCCATTGCAACCCCTTCATCATATTTCGTGTAGTCAGGAGTAACTATGTAGCCTCCGATTTCATTTAAAAATCCATGACCAGAAAAATAAAAGAGTGCGATGTCAGAATCACCAGAGAACAAGTCTACAATCAAGGATTTTAATTTTGCTTTTGTAGGCACATCTGTTTCCAGTTTTACAGAAAAATTAGGAGATCCGTCAGCGTTCTTCTCCATTATTGTCGAAAATGCAGATGCATCGTTTATACACCCACGGAGAGGTGAAGTCGGATAGTTATTAATGCCAACGATCAGTGCTTTTTTCATAATTATTTATTTTTACCTTCGCCCATTAATTGCCTTATCGCAGAAGCAATCGAATTCCATTCCCAGTCTATAACTCTATTTCTTGCTAAGCCCTCAGGGAGATGAGTGGAAGAATTTGCCCCATCAACGTATACTCCAAAAATTGGAACATTATTTTTTCGAGCAAAAGATATTTCTTTCACAACCCCAGTTGCCCATGCAGTAGTATTACCAACGAGAACTATGAGCATGTTTGTGGCGCCTATTTTTGCTTCAATCAGTCTTTCCCATTGATTCTGCGGTAGGTGGGTCTTAGAAGACCAGTCTTCAATACTGAACGGTGTTTCAGAATGTTTAGATTGCCCCGCAAAAAGATGCTTCTCCGTCTCATTGTTGTCGAAATCGAAACTTATAAACGCTCTTGGATCTGCCATATTGTTTTTTTAAATTAATAATGATTTGTGGATATCTTTCTTGCAAAAATTCCACTTTCTATTTATAATGGGTAGTATATAGAAAGAAAGTAGAAAGTCTATGGCAAATATAACTAGAAAACAAAAAAACGTTTTTGACTATGTCAGACAATTCACCGAAGAGAAAGGATACGCTCCCTCTCTCGAAGAAATCCGGAAGCATTTTAAACTTGCTTCAGTTTCTACCTCTCACCATTATGTAAAAAAACTTCAGGACGCAGGTTATCTCGAAAAAGAATCAAACCAGCCCCGTAGTATAAATATCTCTTCTGAAGATTTCATTGAGTCTCCATTTGCGGGTATGGTTGGTTACGATTCTATTTCTATTCCAGTTGTTGGTTCGGCAAATTGCGGTCCAGCTGATATTATTGCTGAGGAAAATATTGAAGGATACCTCAAAATCTCAAAAAAATTACTTTCAAAACGAGATGGAATCTTTGTACTCCGAGCTTCGGGAAATTCCATGAATGATGCAAAAATAGGAAAAGAAAAGAAGAATATTGAAGATGGTGATTTCGTGATCATTGATTCCATTGATCGCGACGCAAAAGACGGTGACTATGTCTTGTCTATTATTGACGGAAAAGCGAATCTAAAGAAATTTAAAATTGATAAGAAAAATAATCAGATTACTCTCATTTCAGAATCAACC
>JAQTTF010000066.1 GCA_028710915.1 Minisyncoccota bacterium
GGCCTAGGTAATATTCACTTAATAATACAGCTATTGCCATTACAAGTGATGCTGAGAGAATTTTTCCAAAAGCAAATTCAAATTTAAGAGAGGGGGTGTGCTGTGCCCAAATGATCAGGCTGATATTGTAAAGAAGTTGTGAGAGGGTTGTGGATATGGCAGCGCCGTACATACCAAATTTTGGAATAAGGACGAGGCAGAAAATTACATTCGTAATTGCTCCAAAAATGATAGACTGCAGGATTTTCTTCTGTTTGCCCGCGGCAAACAGAGCGCCACTTATAATTGTGCCCGGAATGCTCACCAGTATCGGTGTGAGCATTATCTTGAATATACCGATTGAGTTGACATACGAATGGCCGAGGACAAGAGTGATAATTCCGGTACCCAAAATAAGCCCGCCGGTGACGATTGGCAGAGAAATCAAAATACCCAAAGTAATGGAACGGCCCAAAACCGTTTTCATCTCATTTTTTTCTTGGGAGACCAGGCGGGAGAAGACCGGGAGAAGGGCCGTGCTGATGAGGCCGGGAATAAGATATACAATCTGGATCGGTCTCTGCGCCGCTGAATAGAATCCCACCTCTTCAAAATTTCTGAATAGACCGAGGATAATCGTGTCAATATTCGCCAAGACTGTTCCGAATATGCTGATTATCGCGATTGGCCATGCCTCTTTAAATATATGCCAGAGAAGATTTTTCTTGAAATTCGAAAAGATCGAGACAAAATGGCCCCGAATATCGAATGTCATAATCGCGATTCCCACAACGCCAGCGATAATATATGCCAAAAGGAGGGAAGAGGCCGATGTTGATTTTCTGGTGAGCAAAAGCATGACGACCACCAGGACACTATTCGAGGCAATTTTTGTAATCGCCTCGACTTCCATTCTTTGGAAAGCTCGATTAAGAGCAAAGCCAAATTCACGCATACTGTCCAAGAAAAGCATAATTGCTCCGAGGGGAAGCAAGTTTTTTATCATTCCCGGACTTTTGAGGAAAAACAAAACCAAGACCGCGAAACTCCCGGCAAATGACAGAATGATCTTTAAAAAGAAACTTGTGGAGATATAATGACTCTCGTTCATATCTTTTCTCGACACTTCCCGCGTGATGACTGAATTTATGCCGATATCGGAAAGCGTGAACACAAGACCTATGAGCGCGAGCACATACGAAAACAAGCCCCATTCGGATACCCCGAGTTTGCGGGCTGCGTAGATGAACACAAGCATTTTCAGCAGTCGAGAGCCGATTTCACCGACAAAAAGCCATATCGTGTTCTTGGCTACTGTCTGCCCGGTAGTCTGATTTGTGAAAAAAAATCTTCGTATACCCTTCATAAAAAGTAAGTCTATAATACTATGTTGTCCGCCACAACTGTACGTGTCTTTTCGCCACTACCGAATCTCACAAGGAGGGAGGATATCGAGGACGTAGACAAAATGATATGCTAGAGTGAATTTGTGAGAACTCTTTAATCCGATGGAGATAATAAGAAAATATGCTGGGACATTAATAAGAAAGAGTAGTCGCTTGTTATTTTTGGTTTCTCAAAAGATATACAAATATGTGCCACCACACGAAAAGAAATTAGGGCCGTGGCTCAAAGCGAACGAAAACGGAAATTTGAGAGAAGAATATGACCTGAATGAATCTTCTCTTGTAATCGATGTTGGAGGTTATGAAGGACAGTGGGCAAGCGATATCTTTTCCAGATATGGTTGCACCATCTACATATTTGAACCAGTGCATGAGTTTTGTGAAAAAATACAAAAACGTTTTAAGATGAATAAAAAAATCATCGTTGAGGAATTGGCTTTGTCGAATCATAGTGGCATATCTGAAATCGGCCTCGATGGCATGAGTTCTTCGTTGGAAATAGAAAAAGAAAAAAAAGAGAGAGTGGTGGTCAAACGAGCACTCGATTTTTTCAGAGAAAAACATATTGATCATATTGATCTTATGAAAATCAATATCGAAGGGGGCGAATACGATTTGCTCGATGATCTTATAGAGAATGACTGTATAAAAAATATAGACAATATCCAGGTTCAGTTCCATGAATTGTTTCCCGATGCGAAAAACCGTATGAAATCTATCCAAGACGGGCTCAAAAAAACTCATCATACTACGTACAGCTTTCCGTTTGTGTGGGAAAATTGGAAAAAGACGGTTGGGATAAAATAATGATGCCGGATGTTTCAATCACAGCATTGCCAGAGAAGAATCTGTTTTTGAAGAAATGGGGGATATCAGGAAAATAACAGGAGTGATATACCCCCACACCGACTTTCAAAAAGGTTGGTGTGGGGGTATACTTTTTCTATGTGGAAATACTTCGATAAGACCTTTTTTAAGTTTTTGGTGGGGTTTTTGGTTATCCTTACCGCGAGTTTTATTGTTCTCCTTTTCACCAATGCGTATAAGCTCAAAATCGAAAAAGAATCCCAATTTGCGAATCCTCCGGTAGTTCAAAATCAATGAAAGTGAGATGCTCACAGCTTCTCTTTTTATTCATTCTTTTCTCTTGTTTTTTCTGTGCGGGTTCTGTAAGAGCGGAGACTTTAGTTGCCGATACAGAGATATCTGCTGATACCACATGGACGAAGGCGGACAGCCCCTATGTTATCTCGGCAGATGTTACCGTTGATTCTGGCTCGACACTCACGATTGAACCGGGAGTTATCGTAAAATTTGATAACAGTTTTCTGAATATAGACGGAACGCTTCTTGCCGAAGGAACAGCGGTGGACAAAATTTATTTTACTTCGATCAAAGACGACTCTCTTGGCGGGGACACGAATGGTGATGGGGGAGCGAGTAATCCCTCGGAATCCGATGAGGGGGGAGTGGCCCTGTATGCTGGTTCGGGTTCGTCTCACTTGGCGCACGCCTCATTTCACTATTTGAGAGATCCGCTCTATTTTGATTCCACAACTCTAGAACTCGACACTATCGATATTCAACATTGCGACACCGCAATTTCAACTTACGCGAGTACTCTCGGCGTAACAAATTCCACAATCGCTCATCTCGGTTTTGATGGGATTGATGGATATGGCGGAAGCTCTGTAACAGTCGCATCAACTACGATTGAAGATGTTGGCGGTTCAGCTTTGGGTATGTATGACGGCTCGGCGCTTACTCTCAAAAGTTCGACAATAAAAGAC
>JAQTTF010000067.1 GCA_028710915.1 Minisyncoccota bacterium
AAAGAGAGGCCTTTTTAACTTTGACAAGGATATCTGTCGGACCAATCTCGGGCATCGGCGCATCATAGAGCCAAAGACCTGGCTCTTTCTTTAATTTACCAATTGCTTTCATGATTTGATCACTCCTAGTTCACGTCCTGTTTTTGCAAAAGCGGCTATCGCATGATCCAAGTGCTTTTTTTCATGGACAGCAGACATCTGTGTCCGAATCCGCGCCTGGTCTTTAGGCACCACGGGGTAGGAAAAGCTAATCACATAGATCCCTTCCTCAAGCAAACGGCGCGCCATCTCAGAGGCGAGCTTGGCATCCCCTAAAATGACGGGAATGATCGGGTGAGTGCCTGGAATCAAATGAAATCCTAACTTCTCCATCCCTGCACGAAAATAAAGACTGTTTTCCTTTAATTTCTTTCTTAGCGCATCGCTTGATTCTAGGATATCTAAAACTTTTAAAGAAGTTGCTGTGATGACAGGGGCTAATGTATTGGAAAAAAGATAGGGGCGGGAACGCTGTCTCAACCACTGGATGATCTCTTTTTTCGAACTGATATATCCTCCAGATGCACCTCCGAGTGCCTTTCCAAGGGTTCCTGTGAGAATATCGATCCGTCCCATGACGTGGCAATGCTCATGTGTCCCTCGTCCTTTATCTCCTATAAAACCTGTCGCATGGCAGTCATCCACCATCACAAGAGCTCCATACTTGTCCGCTAAATCGCAGATCCCTTTTAGGTTAGCCATTATCCCATCCATGGAAAAAACCCCATCGGTCACAATCAATTGAAAACGGCTGCTTCCCTTAGCTTCTTTGAGTTTCTCCTCAAGATCTTGCATGTTATTGTTGTGATAGCGAAAGCGCTTAGCCTTGCACAGGCGAATTCCATCTATGATGCTCGCATGATTCAGTGAATCGGAGATGATCGCATCCTCTTCAGAAAGGAGCGTTTCAAAGACGCCCCCATTCGCATCAAAACACGAGGAGTAAAGAATCGTGTCTTGCATCCCTAAAAAATGACTCAAACGGGTTTCAAGCTGCTTATGAATATCTTGCGTGCCGCAGATGAAGCGGACCGATGCCATCCCAAAACCATGCTCATCCACAGCTTTTTTTGCCTCTTCGATGAGCGCGGAGTGATTCGCTAACCCCAAATAGTTATTCGCGCAGAAATTAAGGACTTTTTTGCCACCCTTTACGGTGATCTCTGCTTGTTGCTGAGATGTGATGATTCTCTCTTCTTTATAAAGTCCTGTCTTGTGCAGTTCTTGAGTTTGGTCGTGCAAATGCTTGAGAAATTGCTCTTTCATTTTAAAACGCTCAGTTGTTCATCAGTCTAGTACATAGTTAACAAAGTTATTGAGATAAT
Organism: Minisyncoccota bacterium; assembly: GCA_028710915.1. Taxonomy (GTDB): domain Bacteria; phylum Patescibacteriota; class Minisyncoccia; order Phycocordibacterales; family JAQTLZ01; genus JAQTLZ01. The sequence goes on from JAQTTF010000067.1 coordinate 1,365, forward strand.
TTCTAGCGTGAAAGCTGCGTAGAATCGACGACCGCCAGGCTTCGCAAGTTGATCCGTATTAATGCAATACGGATCAACTTGCGATCGTCGATTATACGCGCTTTGACGCCGAAATTACTCCAAAAACTTTGTTAACTATGTACTAGCATGGCAACGGTGGCATGTCTGCCTGTCACCTTCTCTCTTCGATAGGAAAAAAAATCGCTTGGTTCTGAATAGGTACAAAGACCTGCTATTTCGATATGATGGGGCAAAATGCCAGCCGCCTGTAATTGCATCCGGCTGATCTCCCACAGATCAAAGTAATTGGGTTTGATTTGATAATCCCAAAATTGCGGTGGGAATTCGTTCTTATAATGGATAAATTCAGATGCCTGAGGGCCGAGGCTTGGAGAAATCCCTACGAGTAGGTTGTCCGGCGATGATGCAAATGTGTTTTGCATAAAAGCGATCGTTTTTGCATAGATATTTTTAACCTGTCCTCTCCATCCTGCATGAATCACTCCGAGGGCATGATGCTCTGGGTCATAAAAAATCGCCGCCTGACAATCTGCATGTTTGATCATTAAACCGAGCTCTTTTTCCTTTGTGATAAGACCATCGCACTCCTCTTTTTTCATATCGGCGGTAGACTTGATGAGAGCGAGCTCGTCACTATGCGTTTGCCTCTCTGAGATTAAGGCTTTGGCCCCGATTGCCGATTGAATGAGCGCGCGGTTTTGCTCGGCATGCTCTGGGAGATCGCCTGTTCCTCCTCCTGCATTTAACGAATCAAAGGGAGGCTGACTCACCCCACCATGACGCAAAAAAACACCGTGGCGAAGATGTGGAATCTCAGCTAAGAGTTCAAATTCGAGCCATTCTATAGCGCCTTGTTTTTTACGAAGCATTTAATCCCTTCCTCAGAAAGTGTTTGAAAAACTCATCTGATCAAAAAAGCTTCAGAGAGCAGCTTTTTGCAGTGTTATTTTTTCTTCCCTTTGCGTTCTCTGTGATCTCTGTGGTAAAATTTTCCTATTTAATTCGGTTTCATACCGCAGAGAACACAGAGAAACTAGGAAAACCCATGGCTTATTTTTGCGATCCTCAATCCAAAGTAGTTTTAGCAGAGGTACTAAAAGCCGCTGCAAAGCCTCCATCCCATCCTTCTGCATTGGGAAGCTTTTTAAGGAATGGAGCAGCGAGTTTCAAGGGAAGCTCTTGGAGAGTTTTTTCCACGATCTCTTCATTTTCTTCTTTTAAGATGCTGCAGGTGAGATACCAGATCTGCCCTCCAGGAGCCAGCAGGGATACTGCGTTTTTTAGACAAGCAAATTGCACCTTTTTTAAAGCCTCTAAAGACTCGGCGCCAAGCCGCATACGCGCCTCGGGCCGCTTATGCAAGACCCCACTATTGCTACACGGGACATCGAGCACGATGAGATCGAATGTATGCTCACTTGAAAATTCTTCAGCTCTCTGACAGCTCACTTCTGCTCGAATCCCATACTTTTCTAAATTCTCTTCCAGTTTTTTAAGGCGTAGCGAAGAGGCATCATTTGCAAAGAGTTGGCTTGCGCCAAATAAATCATAAAGCGCGATGAGCTTGCCGCCAGGTGCTGCACATAAATCTAAAATTTTGCTCGGATGGGGGATCTGCTTTGAGAGCTCAAAAAGAAGTGTGGCTTGCGTGATATTTTGAATGTAGTAATCAGAATTAGAGATCACGTCTTTAAGACATTCGATACGATCGACCCTACATTTTTTGACCCTCCGGTCTCTTGCCATCAGAATAGGAGGACGATTTAGCACTTCCAAGATCTCT
>JAQTTF010000068.1 GCA_028710915.1 Minisyncoccota bacterium
ACGAAGAATCTTGAGTGTGCCCATTATGACTTCTTTTTCTTCAAATGGAAGACGACTTTCGAGTAAAGTGTCGAACCATTCAGAAAGTTTATAAATAATATCAAAAAGTTGTGGGGTAATCTTGAACCTATCTGCCTGATCTCGTGCCTTTGCTTCCATCTTGACTGTAAAGCCGAGTATAATTGTCTTTTCGTCAGATGATGCAAGCATGATATCTCCTTCAGAAATATTCCCAACACCTTCTGCAATTATTTTTATTTTTACTTCGTCAGTTTCTTTTTTCTTGAGCTCCAATTTCACTGCTTCGAGCGTCCCCAATGAATCTGCTTTGATAACAACCGGGATAACTACTTTTGCATTTCGATAAAAACGTGGGTCGAGAACTTCTTTTACAGTATTCTGTCTTGTTTCTGATTGGAGTTGCTCCATGGTCTTCTTGTCGCTAGAAGACACGAAAATGGCACCAGAGGCAGGGATTTCGTCGAATCCTGTGACTTTGATCGGCTGGCCACCGTGAGGGGACTTGATAGGGCGTCCTGCGAAGTCTTCGACAATACGAATAGGCGAGAGGGCAGTTCCTGCGAGGATGGATCCAGAAGTAGCCAATGTTCCGTCTTTGATAACGAGTGTTGCAGAGATACCACGCTTTGGATCTACGAAACTCTCGAGCACATATCCTGTTGCGTCAGTGTCGACGGTCGTCTTCAAGTCATTCATATCAACAAGAAGAATCAATGTCTCAAGGAGTGAGTCAATTCCAGTACCTTGTTTTGCAGAAATTTCTACACAAGGTGTATCTCCTCCATAACCTTCGATATAAATGCCATTTTCTACAAGAGAGTTTTTTGTTTTTTGTATATCGGCCCCTGGCTTGTCTATTTTGTTAATAGCGACAACATAAGGAAGTTTGTGGGCATCAATGGTCTTCCAGGCCTCAAGTGTTTGAGCTTTGACGCCGTCTTCTGCAGAGACAATCAGTATTGCTATGTCGGCAATTTCTACACCACGTTCGCGCATGGACTGGAAAGCAGCGTGCCCTGGGGTGTCCAAGAATGTGATACGACGAACACTTTTGTCGGCGAGTTTGTGTTCGACCTCGTAGGCAGAGATTCTTTGTGTAATGCCTCCTGCTTCGCCATCAACAACATTTGATTTGCGAATAAAGTCGAGAAGGGAAGACTTACCATGATCGACATGGCCAAGAACAGCAATGACTGGCTGGCGAGAAACTATTTTATTTTGTTTCATCTCGGGCATAAATATAAGCGCAATTATACCACGTTTTAATGAATTAGTCATCAAAACGTGGTAATTAGTTATTGGTTATTCGTAATTGGTTAAATACGGATACGGGGTGGCGCCTTCGGCGCCACCCCGTATCCAACCAATAACGAATAACTAATTACCAATAACTAGCCCTTAGCTATTTCTTCTTATGTGCTCCTTTTGATTCGCTAATAACTGATTGCTCTTCTTCGGTGAGCTCATAAGTAGAAGTATATTTTTGTATTGGCTTTGCAAAGATAGTTACTCGATCACGATTGTGAAGGGAAGAAATAACTGCGCCGTCACCCTTTTCATTAAGAAGAGAAATTGAGAATGATTGATTGCTTGCGCCGATTTCGAAAGCTTTGAAGCGTGTTACTGCAATATTACGAACGCACTCTTGTATGCGCGTCTCAAGACCGAGAGCATGTTCTGAAAGAAGCTCATTTCGTTTTTCTATTTCTTCGACACTTGCCAGACATTTTTTGATAGTGGACTCGAGCGATGCGCCACTTTCTCCACGGGTAAATTTTTTAATTTTATAATGCAAATAGATTGTATAGAGTAGGAGAAGGCACAAAGCAATAGCAAGTGGCGCGGTTGGGTAGCGAATAATGAATGAAATGATGAGCGTAAGCATAGTAAAAATGTAAAATAAGTGTAGCATGTAATCCCGCTCTTGTTTTCCAAAGTTCTAGCTTATCTATGGGGATAGTTTCTCTTTTGTGGATAACTCTTGTTTTTTATATAGTGAAAGTGTTAGAGTTATAGTGTGGGAAGTCAGGAGACGACCACATACGCGGAGCGGAGGAGCATACAGTGCTCGCGCACCGAATGTTCTTTTGCTTCGTTTTTTCAATCATCAGTTGATCGGAGAAATTTCATGAAGAAAACGTTATCCGCGCTTGCTGTTGCAGCGCTCGTCGGTCTTGGTGTTTCGGGTGTCGCTACCGCGTCGTCCGTTCCGGTAGACAAGGTAACCGCTGCGGTTGTCGCCCACGAAGCCTCGATCAACATGCCGGTCGCCTCGTACTTCAGCACCGAAGCCAAGAACCAGAGCACGGCCGTGAAGACAGCGGTTGCCGCCAAAGAAGCCAGCAAGATGCCGGACGCTTACGCGAATGCCAACAAAGACGCCGGCACCAGCGAACAATCGATCACGGCGAGCCTGCTGAAGTCGGCATTGGGCTACGACGAAGCGGTACCAGCGCCGGCTCTCGGCTTACCCGAAGGTGATGGCTACAAGGGCGAAGAAGCAGGCTTGGGCACCACGACTGTCGCGAATGGCATGTTCGTCAACGACCGCTACGTTGTCGGCGCGCTGTTGATGAACTACGGTGGCGTCGGCGTTGTTGCCACGTAAGTACCGGCTCAAGGGCGTCGCAAAACGCCTGAAAAGTGTTCCTGCATCCATAACCTCCATCGGGGAGGCGGGGTGCAGGGCCTTTTTTTATGGTAAATTTTTATAGTAAAGTGTTAGACTTAGAGAATAATTATGTTTTCATTTTTTAAACAAAAAAGTAAGAGGGTATATTTGGATAATGCGGGGGCAACGGAGATTGGAGCGCGAGCGGAGCGAGCGCTCCTAGAGTCACTTTCTTTATATGGCAATCCGTCTGGTATACATAAAGAAGGGGTAGAAGCGGGATTACTTTTGGATAAGGCTCGCGCTTTGTGTGCTACGGCATTAAATGCACATGCATATGAAATATATTTTGTAGGCTCTGGAACTGAGTCCTGCAATCTCGCAGTCCTCGGAACGTATAATGGATATGTGAAGCATGAAGCAAGAAGCATGAAGCAAGAAGAAATACGGGGAACGAATAAGGTTGCATCTCTTCCTCATATCATTACTTCTTCTATTGAGCATCCTGCGG
>JAQTTF010000001.1 GCA_028710915.1 Minisyncoccota bacterium
CGCCGGATTTGCCATCTGGGCAGTACCAGTTTTTGCGGCCACGCTCCAATTTTTGAGCTTTACTGTGCCGTGCCGAAGAGCCTTGTCCACTACTTCTACAAGCATCTTGGTGATAGCTTCCGAAGTCTCTTTTTTGAGCACTTGCATATCAACTCCACCAGTAAAAAGATCTTTTGAGAGCCCCACATTATACTTCAAAGTCTTGATCACATGCGGGTCGATAAGAAATCCTCCGTTTGCAAGCGAAGAAAGAGCGCGAACAGTTTCAACCGGCGTTATTGCGATTCCCTGTCCGAACGCGGCAGTCGCATGTTCAATATCTCGAGGACTTTTCAAGTTCTCAACGAGTCCAGCAGCTTCATTGGGAAGATCAATTCCCGTTTCTTCTCCAATTCCATAATTGAGCATATATTTCGAAAACAAATCCTTCCCCATTCTAAGAGCCACCGTCGCAGCGCCGGTATTCAAAGATTGATTGAGCACTTCCTGCATAGAAACAACGCCTCTTCCTTTAAAGTCAAAGTTGGAAATTTTTGACCCGTTCAGTTCAAGAAATCCTTTGTCATCGTAGGTAGAAGTAGCGGTTACGGTGCCAGAATCGATTCCCGCTGCCATGGTAAGAGGTTTTATAATCGAACCCATTTCATAAACTCCTTCCACGAGAGGATCCGTAAAAACGTGAGGGTCTTTTTCGAGATTGAAATTGTTTGGATCAAATGTGGGAAGCGACGCCATAGCATAAATATCGCCGTTTGTCGGATCTATAATAATCGCGCCGGAAGTATCGGGATTCCATTCGGCCTGGAGGGATTTTAATTGCTTTTCAAGAAAAAGCTGCACCGAAGGCTCTATCGTAGAAACAATATCACCCTCTGCTTGTTTATTATCTACCAGAGTTTTAGTGATATCGGAAAATATTTCGGCAAAGAAATTGACGTTTAAATTTTGATCGTTTCGGTTTAATTCCTCTTCGTAATATTTCTCCAATCCATATTGCCCAGCGAGCGTCTTGCCATCGGAACCTACAAATCCGAGCACATTTGCGGCCATCGTCATCCCTGGATAATACCTCCATTTTTCTTTATACAAAGAAACACCCGGGAGATTGAGGCTCTCAATTTTCTTCGCGCTTTCTTCATCGACTTTTCGAGCAACTTCTTCATAGGGATCAGTTTTCTTTTCAGCCTTCGCAAGAAAAGATTCTTTAGAAAGCGGGATTACGCTCGAAATCTTTTCATACGTTGATTCCGGATCGAGAACTAATTTTGGATTGAGCGCGATAAGAAATCCGCTTTTTAAAGTAGCAGCGCTTACAAGATCCCCGCTTCTCGTCTGAAAGAAAATAGAACCTCTATCAAAGATATTTTCGTTCGGCTTTATATACTGGCGATCGGCTTTATCACTATATAGGTGGCCGTCTACGACTTGGACAAGATATAATTTTGCAGTAATAAGAAGTGCAAAAAGGAAAAGTACCAGAGAAATAATGCGTATTCTTGATAAGGAATTATTCTTCATGAGCTCTCGAAATTACTCCACCGAGTTGAGGGAGAGTGCTTTCGAAAGCGCTGTGCGAGAAATAAAGACAGGATTTTGAACCGTCTGAAACCCAAGCGAAGATGCGAGGTCAAGTGTGATTGAATCCTTAAGAGTAATATAGCGCGATTCGAGCTCTCCTACCCCAGAACTGAGCGAGGCAATGCGTTCTCCTGATTTTTGTCTTTCCACCACATTGCGAATTGTATGATTTAACAAATATGCATAGGAACAAAGCAATACGAGCAGGAGAAAAGCCGCACCCCAGAAAAAGAGTTTTTGATAGTGAATGAATTTTTCTATATTATTTCTCATTTTTTTCTAAAATTCGCAGTTTCGAACTTCTTGAACGCGGATTTGCTATTATTTCTTCCCTTGTCGGCGTAATCGGTTTTTTTGGCTCTAAAGTTGCTCCGTCTTCTTTTTCTTTTAATTTAAAAAAATGTTTTACAATTCTGTCTTCAATACTATGGAATGATATGACTGCCATTCTTCCTTTCGGCGCAAGTGCTGTATATCCTTTTTCTAAACCCTCTCGAAGCGCTCTGATTTCGTCATTCACCGTAATTCGCAGTGCCTGGAATGTTTTTGTAGCGAAATGAGTTTTCTTGTGATGGTAGAGCGCCGGTGTTGAATTTTTGATTATCTCAACAAGCTCTCCTGTTGTTTCAATTGGCTTTACAGCCCTGGCTTCAATAATCCCCTTCGCAATCCGCCTTGAAAAAGTTTCTTCACCATATCCGTAAATTACATCTGCAATATTTTCTTCATCCCACGAGTTCAAAATTTCTTTTACCGTCAAATCGTTCTCAGTCGGTTTTTCTTTGAAGGTCATAAGGAGCGGCTCATCTTTTTGAAAAGAAAATCCCCTTCCTGAATCTTCAAATTGGTTTGAAGAAAGTCCTAAGTCGTACAAAATCTTGTTTACTTTCGCAATACCATTTTTCTCGAGTACCCTATCCAAATTTCGAAAGTTATCCTGCGCAAGCAAATACAGTGCGTTCTGCGCCGTTAGGCGTACCTCTGCTCGCTTAAGCGCACTTTCGTCCATATCGATTCCGATGATTTGTACTTTCTGTCCGAAACGTTTGGCAACCTCTTCACTATGGCCGCCGCCGTTTATCGTACAATCGAGAAAGATATCACCATTTGTAATCTGTAATCCATCTATTGATTCTTGTAAAAGAACACTCGTATGCGTCATAGGATTCCAACCTGTCCGAGTTTTTCCGCCAATGTATCGGCCTGTTTCTCAACTACCTTCTTATATTCACCCCACGCTTTCTCGTTCCAAATTTCCGCTCTATTTTCTACTCCGATAATCGCCACTTTTTCTCCCAAATGAGATCTCTCGCGAAGAAAGTCTGGAACCAAAATACGTCCAAGCGAATCAACTTCCGCTTCTACGGCGCCTCCGAACATAAACCGGTTGAAGCTCCGGTTGTCTGCCGACAGCATAGACGATTGCGAAAGCTTCCCCGAAATCTTTTCCCATTCCTTTTGGGCAAACACGAATAAACAATTGTCGAGCCCGGGAGTGAGCACCACTTTTTTCCCCATTTCTTTTCGAAACTTTACCGGAAGAGACAGCCGGTTTTTGTCGTCTATTGTGTGAGTGTATTCTCCTATGAGCATATGATTTCATACTATGTTAGACGTTTACCACTCTATCCCACTTACAATACAGTCTATACCACTTCATTCCACAATACTATAGACTTATCCACAACGAAATTATTACAAGGGAAAACAGCATGAGACGAAAAAATCGGCCCAGAGGGCCGATTTTTTCGTCATTATTCGCTGTAATCTCTAGAAATAAAGGCGTTTGATAAGCGGATTAATTCGCGTAATTACCTCATTTTGAAAAGTATCCGCGTGATTGGCAAGCTCATAGACATCAATACACTCTTTTCCATCCTTTCCAATAAGCGTCACAACATCGCCAACATTTACTTGGGGAATATCCGTACAATCGATAATGATCATATCCATCGAGACAAGCCCTATAATCTGCGCGCGCTTCCCGTTTAAAAGCACTTCAGCATTGTTGGACAAAGCACGCGGAAGCCCTTGCCAATATCCAACCGGACAAATTGCAATCTTTGCATTTGACGAAAGTTTATAAGTCAGTTCATAGCCGACAGATTCTCCTGCTCCAATTTCTTTTACTTCTGAGACAAGAGTCCTCCAAGAAAGTATCGGAGTGAGTTTTATTTTTTTCTCAAAAACTTCTCTTAGCTTATGAGACGGCCAAAGCCCAAAAAGACCGGAAGCAATGCGAACCATATCAAAATCCGCCTCTGGATATAAAAGAGCTCCCGCTGTTGCGCCAGCATGCGTAATGAGAGGAAATCCTGCTGTTTCAAAGCTTTTCTTCCATTCTAGAAATTGACTGATTTGACCTCTCGTATATTCAAGTGAAGACGGATCCTTCGCTTGCGCAAAGTGTGTGTACAGCCCTTCTACTTCTATGAAATCTTTAAATCTTTTTAATACTGAAAATAATTTTTCTTTCTGATCTCTAAGAAATCCCTGCCGATGCATTCCCGTATCAACTTCAATATGAATTTTGATTTTCGCACCACGAAAATCATGTCGAAAGATGTCCAGCCCGGGGCGGACGAGATTTTCGACTATCTTCTTCGATAGTTTTTCTTTTGGGAGATTCTCAAAAAATGCAAAGCTTGAGACAGTGAGAGAAATATCTTTCTCTGCCGCTTCAGCGACAAGTTCCGGCAAAGTAAATCCAAGGACAAGCATAGGCAGAGCGATTCCCTCTCTTCGCAAACTAAATCCTTCAACAACAGAATCTACGCCGATCCAATCAGCGCCAAGTTTAGAAATCTCTTTGGAGAAGTCGATGAGACTGTGGCCATAGGCGTTGGATTTCACCACTGCCATCATTTTGCAGGTCTTGGGAAGGATGCCTCGGAGCGAATCATAATTTTTCTTTATTGCTCCCGTATCTACTTCAATCCAAGTGCGAAGCCCAGAACGCATTTCTTTCGTAATCATAGCCTTCAAAATAGCAGTTTTTGGGACTCTCCACAACCGATCTCGCCCTTTCAATATTTTTTACTGTATACTAAATCTATTAAAAGGTAACAAATTTATTCACCCGCCAAAGTTTTCAGGGTGCATAAAATAAAATAGATTTTTTTAATTAATTCACAATTTTCTATAAAGCTTGAACTAGCATTAAGCCATAGTAGAAAATTTAGGCGGGTAAATGAAAAAGATATTCCTCTTTACTATAATTTTGAGTCTCTTCGGTTCTGTTTCTGTTGCACGAGCGATTAGTACTACGACCGACCAAATTATTGCTACCACGACACCGGCAGTTTTAGCGACTCCGATGCCAATTCATGGAGGAACAAGTTATGACACTGCCACCCCTTTAAGCTTCGGTTCTTATACTCTCGATCACAATCAGAAAAATGGGAATTACGATTATTTCACTTTGCCGGCAACTCCTGGGAATACTTTTACCATCACTCTCATTACGTCTGATAAAGGAGTTGGCTATGATGCCCCCTCAAATTCCTTTGTTCCAAGCAACCAGATAAACGCGGGACTTCGAATTATGGACAAAGACCATACGGATATTAACGATATTAGCATTGTGACAGCGCTCCAAAAAGACTCCATTGTCTACACGCCAAATTCAACAAGCACCCTCTATCTACTCGTGGGACCTCTGCAGACTGAATACTCGAATGTGTATTATTCGATGAACAAAGATACGATATTTAAAATTGAGAGCGGTGCACCGACTCCAGTGCCAGCTACCCCTACGCCCGATCTTGGAGCAATTCCGACTCCAAATCCCGATACAACAGGGACAAATCTTTTTAGCGGAACAATGCTCTATGTAATTATCGGAATCGGAGTGCTTATCCTTCTTCTCCTCATTATTCTCATCGCAAAAATGTCGAAAAGAAACAAGCCTCCGCAAATTCCTCCATCGATGATGCCTCCAACAATGCGACCTCCGACATATACACCTCCATCATCTATGCCGCCAGGAACCGCACCGATGTCTATACCGACTCCTCCAATGCAGAGGCCACCAATGTACACTCCACCGGCAACTATGGCGCCGCCAGTGCAAGTTATGCCGACAGTTCCAATCCAGCCTCCAAGGCCAGCTTATGTCCCTCCAACAGTTACACCGCCAGTAATGACTACCCCACCCGCTCCAGTAACTCCGACATCGATGCCAACAACTCCTCCTCCAACTCCTCTACAACAAACTCCTCCGGCTCCACCAGCACCTACTCGAACAATGCCGCCAAGTGGATTGTAGAAACGAAAAACTTCCGCTTTCGCGGAAGTTTTTTGATATTGTTTTTTAGAGAATTTTCTGTTACCTTTGTAGAGTAATTATATGCGCCGGTCGTATAGCGGCTATTACAGGAGACTGTAAATCTCCCGCCCATTGGGCATCGTTGGTTCGAGTCCAACCCGGCGCACAAAGTAAAGAAAGTCTGCACTACTGCAGATTTTCTTACGTTGTGCGAGCCGCAGTCATATTTTTTCAGTAGAAAAAATAGACGAGGCAGGGTCGTGAAAATTATTTTGTGACGACAAAATAATTATTCCTGACCACAAATAAAAAACCAATTAGGACACTGGTCGTGTAACGACCGAGATTCCAACCCACACAAATTTTTTCTTTTATATAAACAAAGAACCGCCGAGAGAAGCGCGGTCGGCGGTTCTTCGGCGGTAAATCTACATCTTGCTATTTCTTTTGGTTCTCCTTTTCTGGCGGTTTAGAGTTCTTCTCGCGCTCTATTTGTTCTAACGCCCGAGAAAGCGCTCGGAAAAAGGCTTCTTCCTCCTCATGTCCAGCGTTCCGCTCCCATTGTTCTTCGGCGGCTTTATGGGGGTTTTCAGTCGTAGTCGCCCCTTTGTCTGCTGTTGGGTCATAACCCAAGACCTCGACGACCCTCTTATGCTGTTCATCGTCCCGTTTGAGATCCTCTTTGAGTGCCTCGTCAGCACGCTCCATAGCCTCCTTGGCCTTGCGGAGCGTCTCGACTGTCTTCTCATCATATGTCTGAAGCCCCTTTTCAAGCTCCGCTATAAATTGGGGGCTGGGCTCCATCCCCATTTCTTTCATGCCCTTTTTGTACGCTGCAACAACTTCAAGGTCATCCTTCGCCTCGGTTATCTTCCCACATGCCGTGACAAATTTTGTACACAGCTTTTCTGTCTCCGCCGCGGATTTTTCCAGACTATCCACGCGCTTTTGCAACTTCTCGATGGTCGCCTTCTGCTCCGCAATCAGGGCATCATCAACGGCGATTTTCTGCCGCTGGTGTTCAATGAGTTGCTCTTGAGTCACGGGGACAATCCCCGCGCCTTGCGGCAAATCATTCGCCAGTGCGATCGCAGAGAACAGCGCCAACACAACGAGAGAAAGATGAGTGAATTTCACAAAGAACCCTCCAAAATTGCTCGAGGACCATTCCTGAGCTATATCATAATGATGTATATATCATATTTTGTCAAGTTTCTGTTTTTACCCCGTTTCCCAGTACAGCGCAAAAAACAACAAAAAAATTCCGTGAAAGCAGAATTTTTTTGTTTCGCATTTATTATTTCACCCCCTGACCTTTCCCTACCCGCACATCAGAGACGACACTTTTTTTATCTCTTCGCCCAACTTTTTTCACTTCAAAAATAAATTCTTTCTCTTTCATACCGACAGAAATAATCCCCCCTCTCATAAGTCCTTTTGAAATCATCAGATTTGCAACAGGTGTCATAAGCTTGTCTTGAATAAGCCTTTTCAAAGGTCGCGCACCATATTGAGGATTGTAGCCTTCTTTTGCCAAGTAGGTGAGCACCACATCTTCAACCTCGAGAGAAATTTCTTTTGACAGAAGTCGATCTTTCACTACACCAATCTGAATATCTACAATTTCTTTAATCGCTTCTTCGTTCAAGATATCGAAGACGATCACATCATCAAGACGATTCAAAAATTCCGGTCGAAAATGATCCTTGAGAGCATTCTGTACTTTTGATTTTATTTCTTGATAATCGCTCTTTGGATTTCCCGCGTTGAAACCGATCTTCTGCATCTTATCGATATAGCTTGCGCCAATATTTGAGGTCAAGACAATGATCGTATTTTTAAAATTGACCACTCTTCCCTTTGCATCGGTTAGTCTTCCGTTATCAAGAACTTGGAGAAGAATATTGAATACTTCTGGATGTGCTTTTTCAATTTCGTCAAAGAGAATAATCGAATACGGTCGATGTCGAACAAGTTCTGTGATGCCTCCGCCTTCGTCGTAGCCCACATAGCCCGGAGGCGAACCGATAATTTTTGAAACCGAATGCTTCTCCATATATTCAGACATATCCACACGGATGAGCGCCTTTTCATCGTCAAACATAAATTTCGCAAGCGCTTTGGTAAGCTCTGTCTTTCCCACTCCGGTAGGACCAAGGAAAATGAACGAGCCGATAGGACGATTTGGATCTGCAACTCCCACGCGAGAACGCTTTACAGCATCGGAAATTTTTCGTACCGCTTCATCCTGACCCTTGATTCTTGACTTAAGTTCTTCTTCCATTCGAGCGAGTTTCCCTGCTTCTTCCTCAAGCATTCGGGTAACAGGAATCCCCGTCCATTTTGAGACAATGGAAGCAATATCATTTTCAACAATTTCTTCTTTGAGAATTCGGCGAGAACTCTGGAGCTTCTTGAGTCTCTTTATTTTCGTTTCAAGTTCTTTTTCAAATTCCGGAATTTTTCCATAGCGAATTTCTGCAGCTCTAGAAAGATCAGAATGGGCTTCGGCGCTTTCTCCCTCCATACGAAGAGATTCAAGTTCTTTCTTAATAGTTTTTATTTCAGAAATCGTCTCTTTTTCATTTTTCCATTTGAGTTCGATTTCAGAAGTCTTTTCTTTCAGATCAGCAATTTCTTTCTGAATTTTAGAAACGCGGGCCTTTGCCACTTTAGAAGTTTCTGCTTCCTTTTTAAGAGCCTCTTTTTCAATTTCAAGACGCATCACTTTTCGATGGGTCTCTTCGAGTGCCGGGGGCATATCCTCAAGAGAAATTTTGAGTGAAGATGCGGCTTCATCGATAAGATCAACTGCTTTATCAGGCAAGAATCTATCGCTTATATAACGACTCGAAAGATTTACAGCAGCAACAATTGCATCATCAGTAATTCGCACCCCGTGGAAAAGCTCATATTTTTCTTTGAGGCCTCGAAGAATGGCGATAGCATCATCGATCGAAGGCTCGCTTACGTGTACCGGCTGAAAACGTCTTGTGAGCGCGGGATCTTTCTCGATATGACGCTGATACTCCTTAAGCGTTGTCGCTCCGATTGCGCGAAGCTCTCCCCGAGCCAAAGCAGGCTTGAGCATATTTGAAGCATCCATAGAACCTTCTGCCGCACCAGCGCCGACAATCGTATGAATTTCATCGATGAAAAGAATAATTCTTCCTTCCGAACGTTCTACTTCCTTAATGATATTCTTGAGACGCTCTTCAAATTCTCCTCGGTATTTGGTACCCGCAATGAGAGAGCCGAGATCAAGTGACACAAGCTCGCGATCTTTAAGAGATTCTGGAACATCGCCTAGGGCCATCCTAATAGCGAGTCCTTCAGCAATAGCTGTCTTTCCGACTCCGGCTTCGCCGATAAGCATCGGATTATTTTTGGTTCGGCGGGAAAGAATCTGGATAATGCGGGAAATCTCGGTGTCTCGGCCAATAACTGGATCCAATTTATTTTCTCTGGCAAGCTTGGTCAAACTTCTGGTGTATTTCGAAAGTGATTTAAATTTCTTTGGCTGATTTACATCGGTAATTTTTGCGGTGCGCAATTCTTCGAGCACGCGAAGTACTCCCTCTTTTTCGATTCGAAAACGAGAAAGAATTTCCCGGGCGCTTCCCGGCACATCAAGGATAGCGATAAAGAGATGTTCTGTTGAAACGAATTCGTCTTTCAGTCCGGCAGCAATTTTCGAAGATTTCTCGATTGCTTCAGCAAGCTCTGGAGTAAGATAAATCTGATACGAAGGAGCAACAACTGCTCCAGATTCCGGGCCTTCAATCGACTCGATGAGCGAATCTGTAAGAAGAAGGGTGTCAATTTCCAGCTTATCGAGAATAGAGGTAACCATACTCTCTTCTTGGAGAAGGAGGGCTGTGAGAAGATGGAGCGGATTTACATGATTTTGTCCGCGTTCAATCGCAAGCTCATGAGCCCTGCGGATCGCCTCCTTTGCTTTTGTGGTGAAATGGTTGAATGGGGGCATTTGGGTAGTTTATTAACTTATAGAAAAATACTGAATACTACATACTTTATGCCGCATACTTCATACTTATCTTACGTATTATACAGTCAAAAAGGCGCAAATCAAATTTGCCCTTATTTTGTAGGAAAAAGCTAGTTGGATGAAGCAGGAATCTGATCTTTAATAAGATTTACCGGAGTATAAGTGTTGCGAGAAGTCGTCCCATCGCCGACGAGATGAATACCGATGATTTCTCCTGAAAGATTCAAGAGATAGTATCCTGAAGCCCCGTCATCTGGATTCAAATTTGTTTTAATAAGAGAAGGAATCTTTGGTACTGTTTTTGCTTTTTCTGCATCAGGATTATCTATCATAGTAATTCCAGAGATCACTCCGACGCCGACGACATTTCCGGTATCATTTGCTCCGAGAGAGATCACTGTTTGCCCAAGGCGAATAGTGTTTGAATCAGACAAGATCGCGGGATTAAAAACATATTTATCTTTTGAGCTATCTCCCGCAGTTTTGAAGAGAGACACTGCTTTCCCTGTAGTCTGCATAGCAAGAATAGGATATGACTTTCCATCAGAAAACACGGCGCTGAATTTGCCATTTGGGTTAAAAGCAATATTGTCCGAAAGAATCAAGCCATCTTTTGAAACAACGAGTCCAAGTTGTGAAAATGAAGGAACATCTGCGTCTTTGATATGCACAAGACTTTTGGAATCCTGATTTACAGCGGAAACAATCAAATCTTCCTCGGTTACAGGAACTTCTTTTGTAACGATAGTAGGCTGGCCTGGAACAACTTTTTCAACTGTCGTCTGGACAACTCTGTTGATAGTCTGGGTAACGCCCGGAGGAGCCTGATCCAAAAGCGAAACCGTAACGATACCAGTCGCAATTGAAGTAATAAAACTCACTAGAAGAGTGAGAAGGATAATTTGTGATTTGGTGAGTTCTTCCATGTGTCTCTATAGTATCAGGTTTCGGCAGAATTTCAATTCAAGATTTTAGAGAGAATTTTCAAGACATTATCAAGTTCTGTTTTTACTGTTTCCCTGCCAAGCGTAAATCGAAGCGAAGATCTTTCACATCCCTTTTTATCTGGTAAAGCGCCGATAACATATGAAAAAGGATTTTCGGAAAGATTGTTGCAGGCACTTGTTGAAGAACAAGCGATTCCCGCTTCATCAAGCTTGATGACTGCAAATTCAGCGTCGAGTTCTGGGAAACAAATATTTACATTATTCGGAAGGCGGCGGACTTGGTCGCCATTTAGAGTCACCTTTGGAAACTTTTTTAAAATTTCGGCAATAAGGAAATCGCGCAAACCGGTTAGGCGCGCAGATTCGCTTGAGCGAATCTGCGCGCACTTCTCGAGTGCCTTTGCCATTCCCACGATCCCCGGAACATTTTCAGTCCCCGATCTGACTCCCACCTCCTGCCCCCCGCCGAAAAGGATCGGCTCAATTGAAACTTCTTTTTTCTTGTACAAAACTCCGACTCCTTTTGGTCCGTATATTTTTGAACCATCGAGTGTCATCAGGGAAACGCCGAGCGAATCTACTTTAAGCGGCAAATAATTTGCCGCTTGCGACGCATCAGTATGAAATGCAATTTTCACGCCGTAATCTTTTTGAAATTGTCGGATCAGTCGAGCAATTTCAGAAATCGGCTGGATTGTTCCAATTTCATTGTTTGCATACATCACTGACACAAGTATCGTATTTTTTTGAAGTACCTTTGCAATATCTTTCGGATTCACAATTCCATTTTCAGAAACTGGTACATATGTAATTTCTCCGCCTTCTTTTTCAATTTGCTTGCACACTTCGAGAATCGAAGGATGTTCAATAACACTTGTGATAACATGCGGTTTTGAAATTTTCTTTTTCGCAGATCGAAAAACTCCAAGAAGCGCCATATTATTCGCTTCTGTCCCGCCGGAAGTAAAAATAATTTCTTCTGCTCGCACCCCAAATTCTCCTCCGATAGATTTTCGAGCATCCGCCACAGCTTTCTTTGCCGAAACTCCTCCAGTATAAAGGGAAGAAGGATTCTCAAAATTCTCCGAGAAAAACGGCTTCATAGCTTCAAAAACCTCTTTGTCGAGAGGAGTTGTGGAGGCATAATCGAGATATATGCGTTTTTTATTCATTACAGCACAATATAGCAAACCACTGTCAATTTTCCCAATTTTCTGTATAATTTCCTGCTATACGTGAACGCTATTGCGATGACGAAAATACGCCCAAATATCTACCATGAAGCCCGAAAAGAACAACACAATAGTTCGCCCGCCTGTTATTGCAATAATGGGTCATATTGATCATGGGAAATCCACTCTCCTCGACTACATTCGAAAATCAAACATCGTAGATAAAGAAGCCGGTGGAATCACCCAGCACGTCGGTGCATACGAAGTGGTTCACAAGGCAAAAGACGGCAAAGAAAGCAAAATCACTTTTCTCGACACTCCAGGTCATGCTGCATTCACTGGCATCCGCTCTCGCGGAGTGCGAGTGGCTGACATTGCTGTGCTTGTTGTATCTGCGGAAGATGGGGTAAAAGCACAGACGATCGAAGCACTCAAAACAATTCAGGCGGAAGAAATCCCTTACATTATTGCAATAACAAAGATAGACAAGCCAAACGCAAACATAGAGCTCGCAAAGCAGAGCATGGCAACAAACGAAATCTACGTGGAGGGATACGGCGGTTCTATCCCCTGTGTTCCAATATCTGCAAAAACTGGAGAAGGAGTCCCTGAGCTTCTCGATATGATGCTTCTCGTCGCGGAAATGGAAGAATTGAAAACTGACATAACAAAACCAGCAGAAGGAGTTATCCTTGAAAGCAATCTAGATCCAAAGAAAGGAATTTCAGCTACGCTCATACTCACTGATGGCACGCTCAAAAGCGGCTCATACGTCGTATCGGGGCAAAGCAGTGCTCCGGTTCGCATTATGGAAAATTTCGCCGGAGTAAAAATTGCCGAAGCATCTGCGCCCAGTCCTGTAAAAATAATCGGCTGGAGCGAGATGCCCCAGATCGGCGAACTTTTCAAAACAGTAGAGAGTAAAAAAGAAGCGGAGCAAATCGCGCTTGAATTCAAAGAAAAAATGGATTCAATTCCAGAGAAAAAAGAAGAGTTGAACGACAAACTTGAAATCCCCCTTGTCGTAAAAGCTGATGTATCTGGAAGCTTGGAAGCAATTCAAGGAGAAATCGCAAAAATCCCCCAAGAAAAAGTAAAATTGAAGATTATTCAAAGCGGGATCGGCACAATTTCTGAAAGCGATGTGAAGGTGGCGAACGGAAGCGCGGGCTCAATCCTCATCGGCTTCAGTGTAAAGATTGATTCACAGGCAGAGAGCTTGCGAGAAAGACTCGGAGTACAGATGCAGATGTTCGACATCATTTATAAACTCGTCGAATACCTCGAAGAAACAGTTAAGACAAGAACTCCCAAAGTAATGACCGAAGAAGCAACCGGCCGAGCGAAAATTATGAAGACATTTAGTCGAAACAAAGATCGCCAGATTGTCGGTGGAAAAGTAGAAACGGGAGAAATCAGAACTGGAAAGGAAGTAAAAATCTTACGCAGAGATGTCGAAATCGGAAGAGGAAGAATCAAAGAACTCCAACAGCAAAAAGCGAAAGCAACAGAGATCCGCGAAGGATACGAATTTGGAGCAGACATAGAAGCAAAAATCGAGATAGCTCCGGGAGACCGGGTAGAATGTTTTGACGTTGTAGAAAAATAAATCATGGCTGAATTTCGAGACGAAAAAATCATAGCGATCATTAAAGAAGCCGGCGCACAATTTCTGGCGCAGGAATCAACTCGTGCTTCCCTTCTCACTGTTACTAAAGTAGATCTCTCAACAGATGGGAAACGAGCAATAATTTACTTCACTGCTTTCCCTACCGACAAAGAGGAAACGGCGCTTCTCTTTGCAAAGCGAAAGCGAAAAGATTTTCAAGAATTTATGCGCGAGAAAACAAGCCTCGGACGAATGCCCTTATTTGATTTTGCAATTGATGAAGGAGAGAAGAATCGCCAGAAGATCGACTCCTTATCGCAAAAAATCTAAAAAATGTTACACTAAACGAGTCGTATTTATACGGCCACGTAGCCAAGTGGTAAGGCAGAGATCTGCAAAATCTCTATGCGGCGGTTCAATTCCGCCCGTGGCCTCCATAATGCCCGGGTGGCGAAATTGGTAGACGCAGAGGACTTAAAATCCTCGGCCCTTTAAAAAGGCATGTGGGTTCGATTCCCACCCCGGGCACCAATGAAAAGAAGTACCTTGGGTACTTCTTTTCATTGGCTGGTGGGAATCGAAAGACGGAAGCGCTTGGCGCTGAGTCGGGGTCGCGGAATTTTTCAGTAGAAAAATATCCGTGACCGATTCCCATTTCGAAGACTAAAGGGGAAACCAATCGGGGTACTGACCCTGTAAGGGTCGATATCTTTCCCCCTATGAGTTTGTCAGAACACTTTTTTTCTGTTATTGTTTTTGAGTTTCCAGGATTTGTCATGGTCAGGAATAATTTCAATTCCGTCGAATTGAAATTTCCCCGACCCGGCCTCACCTATTTTTCTTGTTAGAAAAATATGGTTCCGGCTTGCACAAGTCCACAAAAACTTAAAGCAGTTTAAGTTTTTGAGCATTATGCACCCATAGCTCAGCTGGTAGAGCAGATCCCTCTTAAGGATAAGGTCGTAGGTTCGATCCCTACTGGGTGCACAACTTTGAAAAATCTTCACTGCTGAAGATTTTTCAAAGTTGTGCAAGACGGAGGTATGTTTTGCGAGTACGCAAAACAACCGAGTCGGGGTCGCGAAAATTTTTACTCGACGGAGTAAAAATTATTTGTGACCACAACAAAAAATCCAATCGGGATACTGTTCTCGTAGAGAAAGATTCCCAGGTGGACGCACCGAGTAAAACAACATCATAAATGCCGGGGTGGCGAAATTGGCAGACGCACTTGCCTTAGGAGCAAGCGGAGTAATCCATGGAGGTTCAAGTCCTCTCCCCGGCACAAATTAAAAAACTAGCACTTAAGTGCTAGTTTTTTAATTTGTGCGGGAGTAAGTGCCAAAAGGCACTTACGTGAGAGGACTTGAAGCCCGATTGAGCATTTTTTCTAGCTCTACCAAGCGAAGAAAAAATCCAATCGGGGTACTGCTCCTGTAAGGAGAAAGATTCTCCTTCCGATCGACAAGAAGATCGAAAAGTACCGGGCGTAGCCGACAAGTCCTCTCCCGCTTTCTACTGCCCAGTCAACAACTCCTTTTCCTATTCTATCCTTAAACCAAGCCACCAAATCGAGTATTCTCTAGGTTGACAAATGCTTGTTTATATGATAGTATACAGGTAGAGGAGTCGTGTGATTCCTGCTTGTACATTCAAATCGTCATTACCGGGTTTGAAAAACCCAGAAACCAAACGGAGGCAAGAAGATCATGGAGACTTTGCTGGATGTCTTGGGTATCATCGCTCTTGTGCTGTTCATCCTGACAGTATTGGGTGTGATAGACAAAGAGAGCTGGAAACAGTTCGGAGGGTGGGCATGGGCAAAGACCCCCCCGATTGCGCGATGGGCGCTGTTCGCGGTCATAATCATCGGCCTTTACGGGCTCTGCGCGTTCAATGGCACTTACGAGAGGTTGTCATGGGATGCCAGAACTCGAATCTTCTTCTTCTTACTATCGATACCAATTGCTTTCATAATTGGTAGCGCTGGTAGCGGAGCAGGAGCGCCGGCAGGACACGGCGGGCATGGAGGAGGACACGGCGGCGGAGGGAGCAACAAAAATTGGGCACTCATCCTCCTTGCACTGGGGGTCGTCATTGTTGCGTGGATGGGGGTGGTTAACGCCCCTGGAATTGTGCAGGCAGTGAACCCTACTACGGTAAGCCCCAAAAAAGCGGCCGGTCAGAAAGCAAGCGCTGGGAACACAACACAAGTTATAGTTTCCCAGAAGCCGCCGGAAGGTCCAGAAAATATGGCTCCAGTCCCAGTCGAGCCGGGAACAATGAGTGAAGTGTTTCCTGTCTCTACGAAAGACATCATGTATTGGATTTATCTCCACAAGCGCTCCGACAATGGCCACGTATCCCTCATTCTATACAATGGGAAGTGGACCAAAAGCGGCAAGTATGTTGCTGATCTGAGCCACAAGGAAGTCTGCGACTCGGGTAGCGCTGAATTTCCAAGACTACCTTTCGTACAATTAGATAATACGAAGGGGAGAGGAAGTGTGGACCTGGGGTGGAACAAAAACTGAAACTGAAGGTATAATGACGATTCAAGCAATGGGCGGAGAAAGACACTATGTCTCTCTCCGCCTATTATGTTTCTCTTTTTTTATATTCAACAGAAAACGCCCCACTTAAAGCAGGGCGTTTCCAAAGAAAAAATACTAGAAATTAAGACTTGCCTTAATGATATTTTTAATGACAATAGCCGCAGTCATAATGAAAAGTCCGATAAGACCCCACATAATATGCTTGGCACCGACACTTCTTGCTTCTTCATCGTCAGACTTCCAAACAAATATTACAACTCCGTAGACAAATATCACCACCGCAACACCAAACAATAGCGTGATGATAGGATTAAGAACAACCCTCTCTATATTGGCAATTATTGGTACTTGCATAGATAAATTTAATAAGGAAAAGAGCTCGCGAGAGCTCTTTTCGCTTCTAGACTATCGAGGGAGAAGATTAGGAACGTTATTTGCCTGATTCAACTGGAGAGAGTCTCGAAGGAGGTTTACCAAGCCCCAGACAGACACCATGACGAAAATAGCGATAATACCGTAAATCATTGTATTCCTTCCAGCTTGTCGCTTTTCCTCATCCCCTCCTGCCAAGATATAGGTAAGAACTCCGTATAGAAAGAGTACAACCGCTGCAGAGATAAAGAGCGGTACGAGTCTGGTAAGGATGTTCTGAGCCCAGGTAATGAGATTATCAACACCAGCCGCAAATGCGAGCATTGGCAGTGCCCAAGCTGACGCAACAATAAGAGTTTTTTTCATTTCTTAAAAAAATAACTTAATAATAAAGACCTTTTGATAAATAATACGTGCCTTAATGGTAACAAACCGCGGGAAATGAGCAAGAAAGATGTGTGGATATTAAATCTTCTCCAGACTAACATTACTAAGGGGTAAGTTGCGGCAATATAGGACTCTTGCCCACAACACTTAGGCTAATAATGCCGACAAGCGCCCATAGTGTAGTAATAACTGCAAGGCCGACAATACCATAGGTCATAAACCTGACTCCTTCTTTGCGTTTCTCTTCATCGCCCCCTGAATAAATATAGCGAAGCACCCCATACAGGAAGCCAACGACAGCGAGACCAACAAGGAGTGGAATGAGTAGGCCCAAATAGCTGGTCAAACAAGCAACCAAAGATTTAAAATCGTTTATTGCGCCGCATGAACCACCGGCAGAAGTGTGTACGCTATATGCAGAATCGCTACAACTCTGAATTGCCGGCAAGTCTAGCCCAGCATTGAGAGTGCCCGGTGGACATATATAAGCATGCGCGACGAAAGGAGTAAAAAAGAAAGACGAAAGAACAAAACAAAACATAACCAAGGAAATGACACCTCGGGAATGGAGGATAAAATACTTTGTAACACGATTAAATCTTTGAGCTGCCGAACGTGTATGCATATGAATAAAAATTATTTTTATAATTGATTAATAGTGTTTTGAATAATTGCAGAGAGCGCTGTTGCCCCCAAAAGCACGGCGGCACCGACAACCGTCCAAAGAAATGCTCTTTTCGCTGTTTCCAATTCCTCGCTGTTGCCCTGCGCTTTTACAAAAAGGAATCCAGAATAAATAATTGCAAGCACAATAATAATCGCTCCAATTTGTTCTGCGATCTTCAAAATCTTTGCAAAAAGCTGATAGAGATCACAGGTATTCCCAAGAGGATTTTTAAGTCCACCAGAACTATCACACCCTTTTCCACTGTTTGGTCCTTGCTGAAGGAGACCTGCACTATTTGGTCCTTGCTGAAGCAAGCCTGGATCTGTTGTGTCATTCGCTGCAGGTGGTACCACATTCGTCGGAGCTGGAGTCGGAGCGGCCGCATTATTTATTGAAGAAAGAGGAGCGTAAGATCCTGAACTGCCGTTTCCGACCAAAATACCGCTGAGATCAAAATTGAAGAGAAATCCGGTAGTTGATGAATTGGGGTAATACGGCTTTAGCTTATTATTTATTGTAACAATATCCACAGAAGTACACTGTCGGCAGGAGCCTCCGGCCACCCCAGAATTATTGATTGACTGAACGCACGCAGCATTTGTAGGAAAAGCATTCACTGCTTTTTTGTCTTTTCCTATTGCACACCAGACAGTACAGGTACCGCAGATATTCCATGACGGGTCTCTCCCCTGCGTACAAGCAGGTCCTGAAGCAAAAACATGCACCACATCACTCGGATCTTTCGAACACCATGTGGCCGCAAAAGCAGAGGTAGCTCCTAATGTAAAAAACAAAGCAAAAAGAAAAATTGCAAACAAAAAATGAGACTTGCGACCAAGCGTAGTTTTAATGTTCTTCTCTTTTTTTACAGTATTCATTTTTTCTTTTTTAAGATTATCCAAAAATACCTTTGAAAAACTCCGGATCTGCCACAAGACCTTTAATGATCGTATTCACCAGAAGCCACGCGCAAAGCATAATAATAATTCCAATGAGAGCGCTCCAAAAGATTTGATGAGCCTCTTCTATTTTCCCAGGATTCCCGCCTGCGGTCAAATAGAGAAAACCGGCAAAAAAGAAAGCAACGGCGGCAATCGAGACAGCGACTTTAAGAAGAAAGCCGATGATATTGCCGATAAGATTAAGAAATTGCTGGAAACCACAATTGCTATAGGCGGTTTGATTTGTAGCATCAATAGTAACAGTGCCGTCACAGGAAACCAGTCCGCTCGGGTTTGTGCTGGAAGTCGGATTTCCATTATTGCCATTTCCTCCGCCCTTAGGCTGAGTTGGGGATTGAGGGTTAGTGGGTGTTGGCGATGGATTTGCTGAGGAGTTACAAGCAGTATCGGAAAACCTGCAAGCTCCTCCGGGAACATTATTGGTTTGAATATAAGACTGACATACCTGCATAAATGAACTCTTTTCATCAACAGTAGAATATTTCGATTCTTTAAAAGGTTTCCCATTCGAATCCATACAGACATATCCAGAAACAGGAGCTGGAGTGGGTGTTGGAGTTGGAGCAACACAATCAGTATCAGAGAGTGTGCAAGTACCTCCGGATATATTATTAGTCTGAATATATGTTTGACACTGTTGCATGCCAGTATTTTTCTCCTGCTCACTTGCATAATGCAATTTCTTCAGAAGAGTTGTACTGGAGTTCATACAAATCCAACCCGACACAGGTACAGGAGTTGGAGTGGGAGTTGGTGTGGGTGTGGGAGGAATAGTAGCAGAACAGCTGCATTTCCATTGTGCTACTCCCCTTTCTTGAGCAACCCCCGGAACATCGTTACTACAAGCTTCTCCCTGATCGAAATCTTGCCCAACCGTATGAAATATATATGTCTTCGCAACAACAGTGGAACCATCACAAGTAAGACTCCAGTAGCCTTCTTCTGGCGTGTTCGGATCCGTAGTAGCTTTCACTCCCGTCGTCGGTAAAAAATAGAAAGATACTCCCAAGGCTATTGCAATAGCAATAATATAGAAAGGAAACCTTTTTGAAGATAAAAAATTGAACATTATCTAAAATTATTGGCTAAATAACTGCTGGATCTGCTGGCTTGCTTGGCCGATCGCATCGGCATACTTTTCCTGTCCCGAAGAAACTGTTTCAATCATGCGCTGGAAAATACTCTGTGTTTCGGTAGGATTTGGATCAAACCAAGCTCGAGAACGCAACGCTGAAGAATAAAGAACGGGGCTAAGTGGATCGGAAGGCGGTGTTGAGAGAAGATCAAGACGAACTGGAGGCAAACCGCTCACTTGTGAGAAACTCCTTATGACATCCTGTGAAGTAAGGTACGTAATCATAGAAAGCGCGCTCGTATAATTCGGCGACGTTTTCAAAATTGCCAACCCAAACATCCTGGCAAAGGTCATTTTTGTTGAAGCATCTTTAGGCTGGGGCATTTCTGCCATATCGAGATTTAGGTTGGGATTCTTTGCCCGCAGCGCTGAAAGTTCTGAAGCAAAGCCGAAATAAAGAGCGAGCTTCCCGGATGCAAAATAATCAAAAGAAGCAGGAAGCGAACGATTCCATGTGTATGCCTCGTTAGTCGGATTCCCAAACTGGCTATAGAAACGCAAGGCAGTATCTGCTGAATTCCCCGATGAATCCATGACTGAAGACCAGCCTATTTGAGTCTGTTGTGTAATTGGGTTCCCCGACTGAATAAGAAGAGTCGCAAGAATTTCTTTTGCATTGGAAACATTTCTAAATTCTCCCATTGCCACAGCGCTTTGCAAAATTACAGACTCATTATTTTTCTGCGTGAGTGTCTTTGTAAATGTGATAAAATCGCTCCAATTTTTCGGCGGCACTGCCACAGAAGCATTCGTCAGAAGGTCGCGATTCCAATACATAACCATGGGATCAATAACAAAAGGCAAAGCAAGAATGCCATCAGTTGTTATGTACATATTTCCTTCTTGTACGAATGTGTCTTGAAAAGTTCTCTGAGAGAGCGTAGTGAATGGTATTTGAGCAATCTTTTCAGCATGTCGGTAAATTTTATCTTGCGCTAGAAGAAAGATGTCCGGCCCGTGTCCAGTTGCGATAGCTTCAGCAAGATCAGTATCGAATGTCGCCTCGTCTCTCTGAACATAGCTTACTTTCAGCTGATCAGGCTTGCCTTGATTTAAATTTGTAAGGAGTGCATCAAATGTGGTTTGCGGAATCGTGCCCCAGATTACAACAGGAGCGATTGCGCTCCCGTTCGGAGCTCGCACAATTGCGAATGTAAGCACGCCGACAATTGCGAAGAAAATAAGAATTCCAATAAAGACGATTTGAAAATTAGACATGCTTATTTTTTAAAGATAAAACCATAATGATGGTCTCCTGCCCGAATCTGGGTCTGAAATATAAAACCCGACTTTTCAAAAAGGGCTCGCGCCTTAACTCCCGGGAAAACACTATCGAATGAAGGACCCATCCCTCCAAAAGAATCCGTCCAATCGATAACAAGCGCCCGCCCGCCCGGCTTTAATATCCTCTTCGCTTCAGTTACCACGGCTTCTTTTGGGCCAATCTGAAAAAGAATATTTGAAATGACAACAGCATCGACAGTATCTCCCCGCAAATGAGTGCCTCCCGGTTTTTCTACATCCGCCCAAATAATTTCGATATTGGTAAAACCGCGTTTGTTCCCCTCATTTTTAATTTTTGAAAGAAGATCCTTTTGAACATCGATCGCATACACCTTCCCCGCCCCACCGACAGCTTTTGCGATTTCAAAAGCATAAAAACCGGTGCCTGCACCAAAATCGGCAACTTTTGCTCCAGATTGAAGTCCAAATTGCTCTATATTATGTTCTGGATCTGTAAAGGCCATAGAAATGAATCCTCTATAGTATACAACAAAACAACCCCGCATTTTCAGGGGGCTGTGGAGAAAATGAGCGATTAACGCGTGACAGTTATTTTCTCTCCTAGTTCTGCATACGGAGCCGAAATAGTAATTCGTGTCGTGGTTGCGTCCTTCTGGATAACATATCCGCTTTCGTAATCTGAAGCCGTATTAAAATATGCCCTGTTAGAATCTGGATCAATCGGGAGTGAAGGAAGATACGTCGGAACGAGACAAGCATTGATATCAAATGCGTCTTCAGCCGATGTGCTTGAAGCTATCGTCATTGGAGTACTCGTGGAAATATTTTGAGAACACACTGTATCTCCTGCAAGTCGAAATACTCCTTTGTTGTCTGCAATTCTCTGGCCAACGGCATTTAAAATCTCATTCACATTACTTTGTCGCTGTAGATTTCTTGCTTGAGCAAATTGCCGGGAAGGATTTATAGCGATAAGCACAATTCCAGCGAGAATTGCAATGATGCCGATGACGACGAGAATTTCTACCAAGGTAAAACCACTTGTGTTCGTTATTTTTCTTTTCATAGAGCGCTCGAAATGAATGTTAACTATTATTCCACACTTTTACGGCAATGAACAGCTGCGAGAAGTGGGAGTAGGAAGTTCCTCAAAAGACAGGATCGACATATTTGATGAGTTTAGAAGAGCTTTGAGATTTGTATGCGACGATGAAACGACAGCTCTGGTCTCCAAATGTATCGTGCCGACTGAAAAACCTATAGGACAAATCTTGCAGGAATCTTCACCTTGGAAAATGGTTTCGCCTCCCGAATATGTCTTGTCTTCAAGAAGGTTCATCCGCGCCGTATCAAGGCACACTTCAGCAAGAAATTCGCTTCGTTTCTTATTTTCAGAATCTAAAATATTGAAACGGGTAAAAAATGAGCTCATATTGAGAGAGAGGAGGATCGCAAGAAGTACGGCGGAAATAAGAATTACAGATACCAGCGCGATGAACCCGCCGGAATTTTTCTTGGAAAAATTCCGGCCGCCGAATCTATTTTCTTTTGTACATTTTTCACCTGACATAATATGTAGTTGTTATAAAGCGATTTCCTATTTGCAAAACAACAAGAACCCCAGCTGGACTGCCAGACATTACAGGAGGAATATAGGAAAAAGAAATGGAATCTATTTTTACCAATTCATCATTAAGCGGAACTGGTTTCATATTTCCCCGAGAAAACACAAGAAGACCATCCTGCAAATGTAAGGTCAGAGGATTTTGCGAAGAATTATATTTACGGACAGAAAGGGTGCTCGAGGCAAGAGATGTCGAAGGAGTATTGATATTAGAAACACCGATGAGTATCCAGTCGATCTTTCGAGAAAGGAAATTTAATTCCTCGTCTACGGCAATGCTTTGACTTTGCTTTGAAGAAGATTCGATAAGATCATACGATACAGTAAGAACTCCCCCCAAAAGAAGTGATAAGAGAGCTATATATACTATGGTTTCGATTAGTGTAAATCCATTATTCTTTCTCATTGTGGTGAAAATATATGAAGGCCTTTCGATCCAACTTCATAAAGCTGATTGTTTTCAATATCCATTCCGTTTACGCCAAAACTCGCCCAAGGAGAAATCGAAATCATTTGATGAGCGTTGCTATCATATTCAAATATCGGTTTTTTTGAATAGGTGCTTGCGATGAAAACAATATTTTCGAAAGCTCTGATGGCGCTAACATATACGCCATCGGTAGTGGAAAGATTGAGATTCGCATGTTCTATCTCGTGTATATTCTTCGGATCTGTCACATCTAAAATAAAAAATTCTGATTCGGTTGTCTTGGAAAGGCCTTGTCCTTGCCTGCCAAGATAGAGCTTATTCCCGATAAGAAAAAGCGCCGTACCATATTCTGTTCCTGGAGGATTGAAAAATCCTAAAGGCAGCGTATTTGTTTTGGCATCCATTTCCAAAGTCGGAGAAGTAACATCGAAAGCTTCGAGTTCTGGCATTGAGGCATCTGTACTGGAAAGCGCCAAATAACAAATAGTCTTCTCCACGCCATCTATGAACTGATTTGAAACAGCTATCGCATTCACACTATGCCAGACTTTCAAATTCCCGATCTCAACTGGATTGGCGGGATCTGAAACATCAAAAATATGCAATTCTGCGGAATGAGAAGAAGGAGAATAATCTGTGCCAATATAGACTTTTCCATCAAAATAAAAAATACTTTGGCCAGGTTTATTGCTTCCTAAAAGCGTACAGGCCTGATCGCAGGAAATAAGTTTGAGGTTCTCCGGATCTCCAATATCTATTACTTGGAGTTGATCGGTACTCGAAGCATTCCCAACATACGCATAATTCTGAGCAACATCCAAAGCTTGAAATCCGTTTCCAGCAATGAGGGAAGAAAAGTTAGAATTTTTTGTATTGTAAGCGAAAAAATTTGCCGTTGTAGATCCAGTCGAGGCGGTCATGTAAGCAATTCCATTTTTCATATCAAGCCCAGTGATTGCACTCGGAAGATTTGAGACCGCAGACGTTTCAGTAATTTTCGACCAATCTTTCGCCGCGGACATCTCGCCTCCGCAATCATTTCCTAATTGCGAAAGCACAGAAGGGCTTCCGAAGAAACTGGCAAAAGTTATGCCTTGCGGGCGAGAATCGGCTTGCCAGGAAATCGTTTCTGAAACTTTTTTCCTGCAAGGAGTAATACTTGAAACTGAAATATCTTTTGAATAAAGGCCGCTGTATGGGTCTCCATCCTGCCCTATTATTGTCGAAGTTGCTGATACTAGGTTGTTAAAATCACTGAAAGATTCTC
The DNA here is from genome assembly GCA_028710915.1 of Minisyncoccota bacterium. Taxonomy (GTDB): domain Bacteria; phylum Patescibacteriota; class Minisyncoccia; order Phycocordibacterales; family JAQTLZ01; genus JAQTLZ01. Next base: position 24,227 of record JAQTTF010000001.1, read on the forward strand.
CTCGCAGGATTTCAAACTCTTCTCTCGCGACTGCAAGGCCGTGATTATTAAGATCAGAATCAAGCGCGAGAGAAGAGTTGGAAAAGCTCAAGAGAATGAGCGCGGCAAAAGTAATAGAAAGAATTGCGAGTGCAATAATAATCTCAAGAGTGCTTACTCCTCTATTCTTAATAGTTGATCCGTCCTTCATTGTTTATTGTAATAACCTCCGTATGAATTCCGTCGGTTATGGTCGTTGTCGCCTCTCCTCCGCCGAAAGGAGGAACCGGATCTCCAGTCAATTGTTCAAAAATAATATCGGTACTCGTAGAGACGGCAATGCTTGGATTTTTTGCAATAAACTCATTCGAAATACTTCCCTCGTTGAAAAATTCTCCTCGAAAAATGGTGTAGCCTTTGTCGTCTATATGCACTCCGTGCGTGGTTTCGTCAATATTATTCATCGCTTCGCTTCGAGCTTTTTGCAAAACACTTACGAGCATGCTTTTCTCGCTTCGGAAAAGATACGAACGATAAAAATCTACTCCGACAGGCAAAGAGAGTCCGAGAATAATTCCAAACAAGCCGACGACAACCAGTATCTCGACCAAAGTGAAGCCTTTTTGAAAAGATTCTTTAGTGCCGAAGGTGCGCCGTGATTTCATAGATAGGAGTGATAACCGAAACAGCAACAAGCCCGACCAAAAGTCCCATAATGATCATGAGTATCGGCTCAACGGAACCAGAAAGATTTCTTGCAATATCATCAACTTCTCGCTCATACATTTCCGCAACATAGAGAAAAGTATTCGAAAGATTTCCCGTCGTCTCTCCGACCGCGACCATTTGCGAAAGGGTGTCTGGAAAAAGTTTTTCGTTTTCATTAAAAAAACTTGAAATTCGTTCTCCTTTCATCACAGTTTTGGCGAGAGTCTCGAGGCCCTCTTGGAACACCAGATTATTCGTACTCTCTGCCGTCAAGACAACAGCCTCGCTCACCGTCACTCCGCCTTTAAGCAAGAGTCCTAATGTTCTGCAAAAATTCGCGACAGCATAACTTTGAACGATTTTTCTCACGAACGGCAATTTCAAAAGCGCGACATCGAGCCAATACCTTACTCGCTTAAATTTCTTTACAAGATAAGCGCAGATCCCGATAAAAAATAAAACGGAAAAGACAAGCCACCAGCCATAGAGATGCAAAAATACGCTCACTCCGATGAGAATTCTCGTGGTGAGGGGAATTGTAATATGGAGACTGGTGAAAATAGGCAGAATTTTAGGAAATATAAAAGCGGTAAGAAGAAGCGTTAATCCGAGTGTCGCGATCGTTACAAAGATTGGATACACAAGCGCGCTGACAATCTTCTGCTTGAGCAGATGTTTCTTTTCAAGTTCGTGAGCGAGATATTCGAGATTTTGATCGAGAATCCCGCTTGTCTCCCCGACCCGGATCATATTCACAGCAAAGGCACCGAAAAGATTTTGAAACCTTGCGAGACTCGTCGAGAGATACTGACCGCTTGAAACATCTGCGATAAGCGTCTCAAAAAATTCTGCCCGTCCTTTCGAGCGATTCTGCTTTTGAATAATATAAAGGCTTTCAACGATCGGAACCCCTCCATGAATGAGAAAACTAAGCCGCTTCGAGAAGTGGATCTTGTCTTTCATGCTGAAATGCCCGAAGCGCGCTCGCGCAAGGAGCCCCGCGAGCGCGCTTTTTTTCAGAGCACCCTCTTTTTTTTCATCCCCTTTCGTTTCTTTTGAAATATTTTTCTGCCGATGAACCGAATCAAAATGTTTCTGGCTTGTTTCTTTCTTTTTCTTTTTAAAAATCTTAGAAATCGAACGCCCAACACGATCAGTGCCGCGCTTCAAACTTTCGCCCATGTAGGAAATCTGTTTATTCATGACCTACGCGCAACACTTCTTCGAGCGTGGTGACTCCCGCTTTTGCTTTCAAAAGCCCATCTTCCACCATAGTCTTCATCCCATTTTTCATAGCAATCTCTTTTATAGCTGAAGAGGAAGCGTGATCGACAATCGCAGCTCGGATTTCCTGGTCCACTTCAAGAACTTCGTAAATACCGACTCTCCCGCGATATCCGGTGCCATTACATTCTTCACAACCTTTTCCATGATAGTAGGTTGCCTTTTCATCAAAACCTTTTGCCGAAAAACTCTGCGAAAAACTTTTTACTTCCGTTTCAGACAATTTCTTCTCCGTCTTGCACGATGTACAAATTTTCCTCACCAGTCTCTGCCCAATCGCCACATTCACTGTTGAAGCAACGAGGAAGGGTTCGATCTTCATATCTAAAAGCCGCGGCAAAGTTGTTGCAGCATCGCTTGTGTGAAGCGTGGAAAGAAGAAGGTGTCCGGTGAGAGCCGTGTTCACAGCGATTCCCGCAGTTTCGACATCTCGAATTTCTCCTACCATAATGATGTTCGGATCTTGTCGAAGAATTGAACGAAGTCCATTTGCGAAAGTGAGAGAACTCCGAGGATTTACCTGGATCTGTTCGATTCCTTCAAGCGCGTATTCAATCGGATCTTCAATAGTAATAATTGAAACCTCTTTTGTGTTGAGCATTTTTAAAATCGTGTAGAGTGTTGTCGTCTTTCCAGAGCCAGTCGGGCCTGTCGCAAGAATCATTCCCGAAGATTTTTCTGCCGCTTTCTTTAATTTCTTGTAATCCTCCGGTGAAAGTCCGAGCATCTCCAGCGAAAGATTTTCTGCTTTGTCCGAAAGAAGCCGAAGTACCGCATTTTCGCCAAAAAAAGTCGGCACAATAGAGACACGGACATCCACAGGCAAAGTTTCTTTAAGGGAAATTCTGAAGCGCCCATCTTGCGGAGCTTGGTGCTCATCAGTTCGCAGAGACGCCAGAATTTTTATTCGAGAAATAATTTCCGGATGAATATCTTTTGGAAACACACAAAGCTCCTCAAGCACTCCGTCGATACGGAGCCGTACTCTCACCTTTTTCTCCGACGGATCAATGTGGATATCCGATGCATGATTTGCATGCGCATATTCCACAAGCGAATCGATGAGATTCACAATGGAAACATCCTTCCACTCACCGAGCTCTTTTCTCGTTTTGTGCTCTGTCATTGAAATTAATTTAGATTGCGATCAGTTGCGGGAAAAGAATCGCCCGAGACGCATAGAGAAATACCAGGACAAGAAGCAAGAGGAAAAAACCAAAGAAAATATTTTTCGGATGCTGTCTTCGTATTTCAATAAAAATAAGAAAGACAAGAGAAAGAACAACTGCTCCCGCTACGACAAGATAAGCGTCTGTTATAAAGGTCGGAAGAGAGAGAATAAACCCTTGATACCAAGGAAGATGCGCAGAAATAAGATATGCGTTTACATTTGTCTTAACAACAAGAAGACCATAAATAATAGAGAAGATAAAGAGGGTCAAAACAAGACAGAGGAGCGAAGTAACAGAAGCCTCCCTCAAAAAGTGAGGTTTATAGTCGTTCCCTTCATGAGGGATAAAGTAATGTTTAAAGGCCCGTCTCATAGAAGATTGTGCTCTTAGATAGTACCCCTTTTAGCCTTATTTTGTCTAGCTAAATTAGGAAAGTCAAATGACTACTTGACTTTTTATTATAAATATGATACTATTATAACAGTAGTACAGTAATCATGTTTCCAAAGAAGGAGAGAGTGGGATTCCGTTCCCACCAAAGACACACCTCTTAGATTTTCTCCTTGAAAATCTTCGAAGTATTCCCGCCAAAGCTTAACCTCAATCGGCGGATACCTCTCTCTCCTTTCTTTTACACCCCGAGTCTCATTTGAGCTCGGGTTTGTCGTTTTCAGACACGAGGGTATACTGAACTTTATGTGGACATCAGACCAAATAAAAAAACATACAACAGCCGCAAAGCTTCTCGAAAAAGTAAAAGATGAGACGTTTCAATTCTTGAGAGAAAACAAAAATGCAAAAGAGCATGAAGTGAATAAATTTATTTTAAAAAGATTCAAGCAGTACAATCTTGTGTCAGATAGAAAGACAATGATTGTCGGCTTTAATGCCCACGCGGCAATTCCTCACTACTTCCCTTCTCGAAAATCGTCTGCGCTCAAACTAAATACATTAGTGCTTCTCGATATGTGGGCACGGCTCCGCGAGAAAGGCGCGCCGTATGCAGACATCACCTGGATGGGATTTTCTGGAAAGAAAGTTCCGAAAAATATACAAAGAGCTTTTAATACAACGATTGGGGCGCGAGATGCCGCGCTCGCCGAAGCACGAGCGCGGCTTTCCCGGAAAATTCTTCCCGTCGGAAAAGAACTTCACGAAACTGCTTGTAAAGTGATTATCAAAGCCGGCTTCAAGAAAAACATTCTCCACGGAACAGGACACGCTTTGGGTTTTACTAACCCCCACGGCAATCCCCCACATCTTTCAGTGCGCAAAAGCGGAATGCTCCGAAAAAATATCGGCTACACTGTAGAGCCGGGAATTTATCTGCCGGGAAAATTTGGAATCCGAAGTGAAATGAATTTTTATATCGACAATAATTTCAAACTTCGTATAACTACGCCGCTTCAGAAAAAAATCGTCTTCATTTAAAATTTCCGTTATACTATTCAAATGCCTTGGTATATTTTTGCTCTTGTCGGACCAATCTTTTGGGCGATAAGCAACCATATCGATAAATATCTCGTCGAGCGTTTTTATAAAAAAAAGAACGTCGGAGAAAATAACGTCGGCTCGCTTGTCATCTTTACTGGAATCGCAGAATTCGTGACCGCTTGTATTGTTTTCATCTTTACTCCCCATTCGATTCCTATCGCCGCCCTTCACGCCGTCACTATCATTTTCGGCGGAATGATACTAATCGGATCATTCATTCTCTATCTTGGAGCAATCGAGCGCGAAGAAGCATCAATTGTCACCCCGCTTTGGCAAATGGTTCCTGTGTTCGCTTATATTTTGAGCTACTTCGTTCTTGGAGAAACGCTTTCAGGAAAACAAATTGTTGCAGCAATTCTCGTCATCTCCGGCGCAATTCTCATTTCTCTTAATTTCAAAAAGAGAAACATAAAAATAAAAACAGCAGTTATCGGCCGAATGATGCTGGCTTCATTTTTAGTTGCCCTTCACATTGTAATTTTTAAAACGATTGCCCTTGAGGAAAATTACTGGGCCAGTATTTTCTGGGACAGTATTGGTTCGGCTCTTTTTGCTCTTATTCTCTTTCTTTCTATACGTTCATACCGAAAGCAATTCCTTTCAATTTTGCGCGAAAATACAAGAGCGGTTTTGACCGTTAATTTCATAAGTGAAGGGGTAAATGCTGCGGCTGGGCTTTCATACAGCTACGCCCTTCTTCTTGCTCCTATTGCGCTTGTCTCTGTCATAAACGGCCTTCAGCCATTTTTTGCATTCCTCATTGGAATACTTCTCACGCTTTTCTTGCCGAGTCTTGGAAAAGAAAAAATCGGTTCGCGTTCTATCGGACAAAAATTGGTCGCCATCGCTCTTATTTTTATCGGAATATATCTCCTTTTCATAATCTAGCGCTATGTTAAAAAATTCTGCAAAAAAAGTCTTGGTATTTGGAACCTTCGATGGTATTCATGAAGGCCACCGATTTTTTTTGCGCGAAGCAAAAAAAATCGGTGCGCATCTCACTGTAGTAGTCGCGCCAGATATCCAAGTTGAAACATTGAAGAAACATTCGCCCCGTTTCCCGCTCAAAAAAAGAATGAATGATTTAGAGGAAGAAAAAATTGCAGACTACGTAATTTCGGGCGATGAAACACTTGGAACATGGAATGTCATTTTAGAAAACAAGCCTGATGTGGTTGCTCTTGGACACGATCAAGACAGTTTAGGAAAAGCTCTGGAGAGCGCTTCGGCACATTTCCCATTTCGAATCGAAATGAAAAAAATAGCTCCATTTAAGCCGGAAATCTTTCGTTCTGGTCTCCTCAACAAATAGAGAAGCTCTCGAAATTTTCTTTGCGAAGTGCTATAATAGGAGCTTCGAGCAATTTTCTCTATAAAAAACATGAAAAAACCTCGCGCCAAAGTCAGTCAATATAAAACAGTCTTCAAAGGACAGACTTTTGAAGTCAAACGCGCTGTAGCCACAATGCCCTCCGGCAAAAAAGAGATTTTTGAAACAATGCATCGCCCGCCAAGCGTAATGATTCTTCCGATCAACGACAAAAAACAGCTCCTCCTTATCCGCGAATACAGATCGAGAATCAAAAAATATATTTGGGCGCTTCCAGCAGGAAAAGTAAAAATAAAGGAAGGAGAAACGCCAATCCGCGCAGCGCAAAGAGAACTTCGAGAAGAGGCGGGAGTTCGAGCGAAGAAAATAACATTATTGCGACTTGCTGAAGGAGGACAGTCGTGGGTATGGAGGCGATATGCCTACATTGCAACAAAACTCGTTCCCGACCGTCTTACTAAGGATGAGGACGAGGATATTAAGGTCGTACCAGTCTCTATTGATAGAGCATTTGAAATGATAAAAAAGGACGAAATTTATAACGAGAATATGGCGTATATGATATTCCGTCTTTGGGCTCAAAGGAAAAAATTTGGCCTCTAGAAAAAAGAAGAATATACTACAAGAAGGTGAGGTTTAAAAAGATTTTACTAGTTAAACATTAACTAAAATGGAACCAGCAAAAGATACAAGCTCGAAAAATATGATTATCGGAGTAGTCGTCGTCATAATCGTTCTCGCTTTGGGAACGTATCTCTTAACAAGAAATTCTTCAACATCAAACACTGAAGCATCCCCTTCTCCAACAGAAATGACTTCGGTCGGAGGCGATAAGGTCTCTGTCGGCGATCAATTCCCTGGCTCAAAGCTCTATCTTGATTCAGTAACATTCGCAAACGGAGGATGGGTAGTCGTGCATGAAAGTACAAACGGCCAGTCTGGAAAAATTATTGGCGAAGCATATTTCCCTGCAGGAACAAACCCAGGCAGTGTTGATCTCGGAAATAATAAATTGGTTGCGGGAAATGAATACGTCGTGATGCTTCATTCTGATGATGGCGACAAGAAATTCGATGCAACAAAAGACCTTCCGCTCACAGATGATCAGGGTAATATCATTATGAAAGTTATCAAGGCTTCGAAGACACCGGAGCAGGTGAAGGGCTAAGAGTAAGAAATCATCTATATAAATAAGATAATAAACTCGGCTAGCCCCGAGTTTATTTGTTATATACTTTGGACTTTTAATACTTGACTTATATCTTGTTTATGATATTTTATACGCTGGTAAAAATCACTTTTCTAGGAGGAAAAAGCACCATGAAATCCATGGGAAATTCGCAGAAAGCATACGTACAGGCCGATGAGCAAGTGGCCAAAGGAAACTGTGGCTACCCTAATGACCCTTGGGTGGTCATCGCCAGACTGAATAAGTCCCGCTTTCGCGGCGGGCGGCGGTATTGGCACAGTCGCTCCTGAATAATCCAGCGTGTTCAGACCCTTCGAGTCTGAACACGTTTTTCATTTTTCCCTTCTGCAGTTTGACTTTTTAGTGAATTTTTGTTTAAATGAACCAACTGAAATGGCCCGGCCAGGGCTCTTTTTTTAGTAAAAAATTACAATGGAGATTAGGAATATTGCAATCATAGCCCACGTGGATCATGGGAAAACAACACTGACCGACGCTATCCTTAAACAAAACGGAATGGCGGAAGAAGGCGTCTCAATGGACTCAAATGCACTCGAGCTCGAGCGCGGTATTACTATTTACGCAAAAAATACTTCTCTCTTTTATAAAGGCACGAAAATAAATATCGTGGATACTCCAGGGCACGCTGACTTCGGTTCCGAAGTGGAACGCGTGCTTCGGGCTATCGATACCGTGCTCCTTATCGTCGACGCGCAGGAAGGACCAATGCCACAGACACGTTTCGTTTTGAAAAAATCTCTCGAACTTGGATTGAAACCGATTGTTGTCATCAATAAGATCGACAAACCCGCAGCAGATCCAGAAGGGACAAAAGAAGCTCTCCATGAACTCTTCCTCGAGCTCGGCGCAAATGATAAGCAGTTTGATTTCACTACAGTTTACGCAATCGGCCGACAAGGCGTTGCAATGAAAAATCTTTCCGACCCGCGAAATGATTTGAATCCTCTCCTCGATACCGTGCTTGCAGAAGTTCCTCCCGCAAATAAAAGCGCAACTGCTCCCCTTCAGGCGCAGGTATTCAACCTGGCCTACGATAATTTCCTCGGACGTATGGGTATCGCTCGCGTGTATGAAGGAACAATCATTTCCGGAAGCACTGTTTTTGCAAAAGATCCAACCGGAAAAATGTTCAAAGGAAAGATCAGCAAGCTTTTTACATTCGAAGGAACAGCCCGAAAAGAAACCGACAAAGCAGAAGCTGGCGACATCGTGATGATCGCCGGAATCCCTGAAATTTATATCGGAGAAACTCTAACCGACAAAGAAGAAACTCCTGCACTTCCAGCAATTGCAATTGATGAACCGACTATTTCTCTCGGATTTCTGGTGAACGACTCCCCTTTTGCGGGACGCGAAGGAAAATTTGTGACTGGACGACAGATCCGTGAGCGATTAGAAAAAGAACTCGAGGTGAACGTCGGACTCAAAGTGGATTTTGAATCTGACTCTGACGCGGAAAAAGTCTACGGACGAGGTGAGCTTCATATCGGCATTCTTCTTGAAACAATGCGCCGAGAAGGATTTGAGCTCCAAGTCTCGCAACCGAAAGCGATCATTAAAGAAGAAAATGGCATCAAGCTCGAGCCGTATGAAGAAACCGTCATTGATGCGAAAGAAGACGTGACCGGTGTCATCATCGAAAAGATGGGCAGACGAAAAGGCATTATGAAAGATATGAAAGTGAAAGACGGCAATGCCCGAATGATTTTTGATATTCCAACTCGAGGACTTCTCGGATACCGAGGCGAATTTGTAATTGATACCAAAGGCGAAGGAATTCTTTCATCTCGATTTGTTGAATTCCGTGAATGGGCCGGCGAAATTCGAAAGAAGCCGGAAGGTGCAATGATTTCGATGGAAGATGGAAAAGCGCTTGCATTCGCACTCTGGAATCTTCAAGAGCGAGGAGTTATTTATATCGAGCCAACGACTGAAGTCTACAAAGGAATGGTTGTTGGAAATACGACAAAGGGCGAAGAAATGTTCGTGAATCCATGCAAAGGAAAACAACTCTCAAACATGCGCTCATCTGGAAACGACGAAGGAATTTATCTGACTCCTCCAGTCAAAGTGTCCATCGAACGAGGTCTTGAAATTATGAATGAAGACGAGTATCTCGAGATCACTCCGAAATCTGTGCGACTGCGAAAGAAGACTTTTGAAAGTAAAAAGAGAACATAAAAAAACTGCCGACCCGAAAGTCGGTAGTTTTAATTCTTCTCTCTGACGATCTGTTTAGGAAAGTCTTCGAGATATTCTCTGACTACGCGATACTGGATCGCGACAGTGTGAGTACATGCGTGATTTTGACTGCGAATGCCTTGCAGTGCGGCAATTCGCAGGACACGCACATCCTCTTCGTCCAATCGGACCGTTTTCTGAATCAAACGGACAAAACCATCGCCGATCGGATTTCCTTTCTCCGCGTATTCCTCAAGGGTTTCTCTCAAATCCTTGGCGGAAATTTGCGGAGAGCTTTCCAACTCCTGAATTGTTTTCGCCACAGGATCTCCTTTCGACAAGTAGAAACTTTCGCGCTCACTCCAACACAGAAAATAACACGCTCAAGATATCGAAGTCAAAAAATATTATGCACATTTTTTATTGACTATTTTCTTTTCAAGACTATAGTAATTCCCAGTCAAAGAGTAAACAAAATTCACGGAGGGGCAACATCATGCACAGAGGTTTTGACGCGATTTTCGGAGAGTTGCCCGAGGCTGATTCGGAGATGACTCCCCGAGAATTGGACGGCTACATGGCGTTCTTGACCTTGATTACAGATGAATGCTTCGAAAATCCTGAAGCACTCAAGGAGCACGAAGAATTCAAAGCGAACTCCGGCGATCCTGCATGGGTTCGCGGCTGGGAAAAGGCCGCCGTCTACTTGAAGGAGATGAAGCATTTCGCAGAACATGGCGCGTAGCACGAACTTTTTCAGTTCGTGCGTTTTCTTTTTCCAACTTCCAAAAGTCGTCAAGTCGTTGACTCGGGACCTCAAAATAAGTACTCTAAATCCGGAATCAGAACATCGATTTCAAGGGGAAATTTCCCCGAAGCTGATAGGGCTTTCCTCTATCACAAAAGGCGAAGAATCGGAAGGGGGATACGAAGTATGTCCGAAGTCAATTCGGAGTTTCGATCAATCGGCGGGCTCCAGGTCAAAAAGGATCCGCTTGAAGTGGGCAAGACGAAGGGCGTGTACCAGGTCGTCGACGAACCGCTCGTGATTTTGCACTCCTTGCCCTTCATCACGGCTGGCAATGGCGCCCGTCGTGAAGAAGTCGCTGGCAAGGGTGTAATCTCGAACGAAATGACCTGCATCGTGTTCGAATACCTCGCTCAAAAAGGTATTCCAGTTGCGTTCCAACGGCGGCTCGGTCCCGACTGCCTTCTGGCGTTGTTCCTGCGGATGTACAAGCTCGAAGTGGTCGAAAGGCTCAAGGCCTACGGCTCAGTCTGCAAGCGGGAAGGTTTGGCAAAGGGCACCCCGCTCGAACCGGCGCGCTTTGAGCTGTACCTGAAGACGGCAAAATGCATCTGGGAAATGAACGGCCACACGTGGCGACTTCCGGTCGATGACCCCATGATGGAAATCATCGGCAACATGGTCTTCCTCTTCGACCCGGGCGCCGCACTCAGTACGAAGCCGTTCCTCGAACTGCACATCGAGGACGTCTTCGAGAATCCCACGCTCGCGATCAAGCACATCGAGCAAATGCGCGACATCAACCTGCGCGCGGTACTCGCGATCATCGAGCTGTTCGCAAAAGCCGGCATCGGCGTTCCGGACTTCAAGCTCGAATACGGAATTCACCCGGTGACGGGCGAACTCCAGATCGGCGACGTCGCCGACCTCGAATCCGGTCGCGGGATCTACTTGGGAGCGCCGAGCGGAGCGGAACCGCACCCGGAGCTTGTCGGGCAGCATGTGTGCAAGCAGTATTTCCGGCAAGGCGGAACCGGCGAGGAAACCGTCCGCCGCTACAGCATCGCCCTCGATCTGTTGCGGAAGGCGGTGGCGGCTTAATCAACCATGAAATCAATCGTGATCATACAGGGTCGACACACCAGTCGACCTTGTTTTCTTTTATAAAATTTTGTTTGTGAAAAATCGGGAGTTTAGCTACAATACTATTCATTATGACCGACAAAAAACTCTCAACTGAACCCTACAAGGGCGTCCGCGACTTCTATCCTGAAGATATGGCTGTTCAAAATTATATTTTTTCGATTTGGAAAAAAGTAGCACAGGAATTTAAATACCAAGAATATAGTGCATCTATTCTCGAGCCAGCAGAACTCTACAAAGCCAAGGGAGAAATGAGCGAAGAAATCGTAAATGAACAAATGTATACATTCACCGACAAGGGTGACCGCGAAGTTGCCCTCCGTCCTGAAATGACACCAACACTTGCGAGAATGGTTGCGGCAAAACGAAGGTCATGGAAATTCCCTCTCCGATGGTTCTCAATTCCAAATTGTTTCCGTTATGAAAAGCCTCAACGAGGCCGAAAGCGCGAACACTGGCAATTGAACTGCGACCTTATGGGCATTGCCGAAATTGAAGCGGAAGTGGAAATCATTTCGCTCGCGCACAAAATAATGAAAGAATTCGGCGCAAAAGACGAGGATTTTGAAATTCAAATCAATTCAAGAAAACTTCTAGAATCTGCATACGGCAAAGAAATGTTTGGACTTCTCGACAAGAAAGAAAAAATGGAAAAGGCTGAATTCGAATCGGAATGGCAGAAACTTTCCGACAAGCCATACGTAGAAACAAAATTGGAAGACAGTCCGGAACTTATAAAAATAATAAAAGCACTCGCTGATATGGGAATTAAGGCGAAATTCACCCCATCAATCACTCGTGGTTTCGACTATTACACCGGAATGGTCTTCGAAGTATTTGATACCAATCCAGAGAATCGCCGTGCTCTTTTCGGCGGAGGCAGATACGACAATCTTCTAGAAATGTTCGGAGTTGAACCCGTCCCGACCGTCGGCTTTGGAATGGGAGATGTTACTATGCGCGACTTTCTCGAAACTCACAGATTGCCGTTAAAAAAATAAAGACCGAAAAACTGCACTATGCGCAAAGTTGTCTTCGATATAGAAACAAGAAATATTTTCAGCGATGTCGGCTCAAACGACCCCTCAAAGCTCGATATTTCTATCGTCTGCGCTTATGATTCTGAGACAGACACCTATTCATCTTATCTCGAAGAAGAATTGCCAAAGCTCTGGCCTATCATTGAGAAAGCAGATATGCTCGTTGGGTATAATTCTAATCACTTTGATATTCCGCTTCTCAACAAATATTATCACGGTGATCTTTCAAAAATAAAAAGTCTCGACATCCTCGAAGAAATCCGAAAAGTGCTTGGCCGCAGAGTAAAACTTGATCAAGTCGCCGAAGCGACGCTCGGTACAAAAAAATCCGGCCACGGCCTCGATGCAATAGTGTGGTGGAAGAAAGGTGAGATCGATAAAATCCGCAAATACTGTCTCGACGATGTGAAAATCACGAAAGATGTTTACGAGTACGCTCTCAAAAACGGAAAACTCTTTTTCAAAGAAGGCGGAAAAGCAAACGAGATCAAGCTCGATACTTCAAATTGGGAAAAGAAAAACGAGGCATCAATGACATTTAGTTTGCCGTTTTAAAAAAAGTGCTATAATAGTTTTTACATTACCCATAAATAATTTTTCTTGCCTCCACAAACATCAAGCAAACTTTCGACCCCAGTCGCAATCATCATCGCGGGAGTTATTATCGCCGGAGCGATTCTTTTGGTCGCAAGCGGCAAGATCAGTAACAATGCTCAACCCGGAGTAATTACGCAAGATCATAATGAAAATATAGCGCCGGTTACATCTGCCGATCATATCAAAGGAAGCCCTGATGCGCCTATTGTAATGGTAGAATTTTCAGATCTTGAATGTCCATTCTGCAAAATCTTTCATCAGACACTCGAAGGACTTGTAACAACCTATAGCGGGAAAGTGGCTTGGGTCTACCGACATTTCCCTCTCGACCGGCATCCAAAAGCGCCAGCTGAAGCACAAGCGAGCGAATGTGCAGCGGAGCTCGGAGGAAATGATGGCTTTTGGAAATTCATAACTCAAGTATATGCAGTCACTCCTTCAAACAACGGAATGGATGATGGAGTTTACAATACTCCGGAACCTGTGCCAAAGGATTCAACTGGTACTCCATACTACACAGAAAAGAAACCAAAAAGCGCAACAGATGCTGGTGTACTCTCGCTGACCGCAGTCAATATCGGACTCGACAAAGCGAAATTCGAAGCCTGTCTTGCAAGTGGAAAATACAAGCAGAAAGTGACAGATCAGTTGAATGATGGAGTACAAGCTGGCGGAAATGGAACCCCGTACACAATTATGGTTCTCAAAAACAAAATTGGAGATGTTGCAAAGAAATATATTACTGATACCAATGCTACGTTCTTGAAACAAATTAATACTCCGGGAACACCTGACCTTCTCTTCGTTACAAATGATGGAATGAGAATTGGAGTAAGTGGTGCGCAGGATCCGGCTGTCATGCAGAAGATTGTAGATTTGGTTTTAGCGGGCAAATAGAAAAGAAATTCAAAAAAGCCCCGGCGTATCCTCGCCGGGGCTTTTTTCTTTCCTACAACGTCTCTTTTTTGAGAGGACACCACTCGCAATCCTTATCACCACAAGTCTCCGTTAAGAATTTTCCGGACCAAACACTTTCAATGAGCAATTGGACTTCGCCGAGAACTCGCTTTTCGTCTGTACTCGAAATCGGAAGCGAGATTACTGGACATCTCCCCTTCGCATCCGGTTTTATGAAAACCAGCGCCGGTTCTATCGCCTTATTTTTGTATTTCGTGTTCCCCTCGAGCAAAATTTTGTAGAAAATAAGCTGGCGGAAATAGTTGCCGTCGCTGTCTGTTTTTGTCTCGCCTTTGAGCGCATTTACACTCATTGCCTCGCGAGTTTTGTAGTCATAGACCAGCGTCTTATCTTGGCCCTCAACCACGGTGTCCAGCTTGCCATGAAGCTTCAAAATGACCTCTTTTTGCCCATATTTGCCCTCATACGAAGCTTCTACCCACGTTTCCGTTAATACCTTACCCTCCACATTTAGCAGTGGAATAAGGGCTTTTGCCACTTTGGGAGCATCTGCGAGAAGCGCTTCCACAGCTCCTTCTTTTTCAAAAAGTGGAAGAAGCGAGCGGTCAAAAAAGGCTTTCACCGTACTCTCAATCGTCGCCACAATCGCCTCTTCACTTTTATTTTCTTGATGCCACACATACGAAAGAGCTTCGTGCATCGCATTCCCTTTTTCCGATGCAACGCTCGGAGCTTCCGGCACTTTCAAAATACTTTTGTATAAAAATTTGCTTGGGCATTCCAAGAAGCTGTTCAATGCTGTTACTGAAAGCCCGGATTCAGTCAGAACATTTTTTGCATATTCCACAATCTCCGCTTTTTGTTTTTGATCTACATCTCCGGCAATTTTCGCAGACGAATTATCAAAAGTAGCCGGTAAATCAGTTTGTGAAATAGATTTTGCATCAAGTTCGGAAATAAACCGAAGCGGAGTGAATTCTTTTTTCAACGCATCTTCAAGCGGAGCAATTATTGAAGCGTGTTTCTTGGCACGAGTGAGAGCAACATAGAAAAGCCGTCTTGCATCCCGCACTTCATCTTCATCTCCTTTTTCGCGAGGCAAAATAAACGAGCTTCCGTGCCCGCGAGAAAGCCAGGTCTCGTCAGTTGCATACGGCAAGAAAACATAATCAAACTCAAGGCCTTTGGAGCCGTGAGCGGTCATTACCCGCACTTGGGAGTCCGGTCGGCCGACGGTTATCTTCACACTCTTTGTCTCTGCTGATTGCCGATATGCCAGAAGTTCTTCTATCAAAACGCTCGGAGATTGAATACTTTTTCCCGACGCAATGTCTCCCGCAAGGGCGACAATAGTTCGCCAGACTTCAGCAGAAAGAGGATTTCGTTCAGCAACTTTTTCAAATCCTGAAAGCTTCGCCGCCAAAACGAGAAAGTTAATCGCTCCGTCTTTGGTAATTTCTTTCTGCAACTTTCCTATTGCGGAAATTTCTTTAGAAATTTCCGCAATGTTCCCGCTTCGAATTGAGCGAACAAGCACAGTTCGGCGAGTAAAATCGAGTCCCCAGAGTCCCCCAGCAACAGTCCGAGCCAAAGCCTCCACATTCCCCGGATTCGCTAAGTATTCAATCAAGTCAAAATAAAGTACCCCAACAGGATGCGAAAAAATATCCGCCCCGCGCTCCGCCGAAGCAGGTATTCCATTTTGTTGAAGTAAGGCAAGCACCCGCTCCACATCACGATTCCGCCTTACAATTATCGCTACTGTGCTTTCTGGTTTTATTTCTTTAACTTCCTCCACCAAATACTTGTCCCCCGCTTCCGTATTCCCCGCAGTAACAATATCCACCGGTTTTGGCTTATCACCATTCGCCGCTTTAAGTTTTATTCGGAGATTTTTGTACTCATCACCTTCATAATTTTGCTCTATCATAGCAAAGCTTGAATCGAGAATATGCTGATGCGAGCGGTAGTTTTCCTCGAGCCGGATCTCCTTCATCCCCTTCCACGCGGTCTTGAATTTCAAAAAGTTCTCGACAGACGCACCTTGAAAGCGGAAAATGGCCTGCTTCTCATCCCCCACCACGAAGAGATTGGGATTGTCGAAAAAGTCAGCGATAGCGCGAATGAGCATATTTTGCGAATCATTGGTGTCCTGATGCTCGTCAACGAGAATGTAGAGAAATTTCTCCTGGAGCATTTGAAGAAGCAATTTGTCGGTGCGCAAAGTGGTGAGAAGCTCGATGATGAGGTCGTCAAAATCCATTTTCCGGTCGGCGCGTTTCTTCTCTTCGTAGGCGAGATAGGCATCGGCAAAGATAATCGTGCGCTCGCATTTTTCAATTCGCTTCAATGCGTCGCCTTTGAGTTGACCTTTTGTCGGCCCGCGAGTGGAAAGACTAGATTGGTCGTTTTTCACCCGCTCAATTTCTTCTGTGGCAAATGTGCCCACGATTTCCGGCGTCCATGCTTCTTTTTTGCTGTCGCGAATTGCACCGAGAATTTTCCCGACATAGAAATCCGGCTCGCCGGCAGGACGCAGCTTGGCAAACTTCTTGTCGCGCAAAATGGTGCGGACGAGGGTTTCAGATTCTATTTCAGTAATTTGCTTGGTACGAGAGAGATGCGGAAAATGATCCGGGAATTCGGCAATGACAGAACCGGCAAAGCCGTGATAGGTATGCACCCGCACCTCCTCTGCGCGCGCTCCGATGAGCGCGCGCAGACGCCTTTTCATCTCTTTGGCACCGGCTTCCGTGAAAGTAAGACACAAAATCCCGCTAGCAGGCGTGTCAGTTTTGAGCAAAATATTTCCAATCCGCAAAGCCAAAATCTGCGTCTTCCCAGTCCCCGGCCCCGCAATGACCATGACAGGTCCCTCAATGGTATCAACAGCCTCTTTTTGCTTAGTGTTAAGTTTCTTGTATTCTTCCTCGAATTTCATGCCTCAATTGTAGCACCAAAATTTAGGTATTAAAAAAATCATTTATAACCTGCGATTAAAAGAAAAATTATTACTAACGCGAATCCGCTAAAGTATGACGCGGGTAAATACTTATTTTTGTATATTCTTATCCATTTTTGGTGCCACCATATGGAACCATTAGGACCTTTGAGTAGTTGTGTTAAAGAGTCAAAGTACCAGTTGAACACAAACCATGAAAAATCCTCAATAAAACAGATGGCGATAAATATTGCTACTAATAGCCAAACATTTTTAACTAAAATAAAATATTCGGCCACCAAAATCCATGGAATTATCAGCCAGTACATTACCAATGAATAACCAAAAAAATATGGCACTCCGATGGCTTTGGCAAGTCCTTTCATTACAGGGTTATTCTGGGCAATAATTTTACCGTACCATTTATCTTTTGGGTGCCCCGCGCCCCAGCCCTTATCCTTTTCAATGAGAATTTCTAAAATAGCCACTGGCCATGCAATCGCCAATACATTAAGAATAAAAAAGGAGTAAAAATTCATAATCTGCATTATACAACACTATTTATTATGCTACACTAGAAGCCATGATTACACATTTTAGTGCTTTGATTTTAGGAATCGTTGAGGGATTTACGGAATTTCTTCCTATATCTTCCACGGCTCATCTCATTCTTGTTTCGAAACTCATCGGTATCTCGCAAGATAATTTTGTGAAGACGTTTGAGATCGCGATTCAAAGTGGAGCGATACTTGCCGTGATAATTCTCTTCTGGAAGAAATTTACCAACATTGAAAACTTAAAAAAGATCGTCGTCGCTTTCATCCCGACCGGAATCATCGGTCTTGCGCTCTACAAAATTGTCAAAACATATCTTCTTGGAAATATTCCTGTAGTGCTCAGCGCGTTACTTCTCGGCGGTATTATTCTTATCATTTTTGAAAAGAAATTTAAGGAAAAGACTGGAACAAGCGTAAAAAATATTCAGGATATGAGTTACAAACAGTCTGCTTATGTCGGGCTGTATCAAGCAATTGCTATCATTCCTGGAGTCTCACGTTCGGGAGCAACGATTCTCGGGGGAATGCTTCTTGGTATTTCGCGAGAGACGATCGTGGAATTTTCGTTTCTTCTCGCAGTGCCGACCATGCTTGCAGCAACAGGGCTCGACCTTTTGAAAAATCTTCACGCTTTCTCCAGCGCGCAATTTGGAACGCTCGGGCTAGGATTTATAGCTTCATTTGTCACAGCAATCATCGGCATCAAATTCCTTCTTGATTATATCCGCAAGCATTCATTCAGCGCTTTTGGCGTTTATCGCATCATCATTGCAATTCTCTTTTTCTTTGTGTTTTTGTAAACAAAGAAACCGCCCGCAAGACAGAGAAGTTTCTTTGTCCTACGAACGGTTTTAATTTCCTACCTACTTGCGATTCAACTGCCGAACCTTCAGGTCGTACATAGTAGCGAGAATAACGCTCGCCGCCATGTGACGAATCACCTTTTCGGGTGAGGCAGCTTCGAGTCCTTGGAGCCAGCCTTTCGGCCGATTCCAGTGCACGTGATTCGTTGTGCACTTATCCAAGCCCGCCTTAAGCCGCTTCCACGGCTCGCCGGAGCTCTGCCCCCTCGGCTCGCCAACGATAGCGCACGAGGCAATTTTCGCGAGGGTCTCCAGCTTCATACGACGGAGCTCCTCCACAATTGCCCGATGGACTATCTCACGGACGCCGGCTGCGACAGTGTCGTTCTCAAAACTGTCGAACCCCACGTCGCCATCCATCACCTGCCTCTTCAAGAGTTGCCCCATCAAAGTGGTAGCGAGTCTCTTGATGTACTCTCTGTCCTGCCTTCCCATGTGTCAGTCCTTTCTCGATGCCAACCATCATTATGAACACAAGCCATGGGAATAGCTTGAACGGGCGTAGCCCTGGTTGGAGAAGCAAAGAGCTTCTGGGCTGTATCATACCATTTTATTAAAGAAAAGTCAATGTTGGCTATTTTAAGCAGAAAAAAGACGCCCATTGGGGGCGTCTTGATTACTTCCAGAATACACGATATTCCGGCTTGCTGAATTTGAGAAGACATCGAGATCTCACTTCTTTGGGAAGCCGATCACACGAGTCGCAGCTCGGCTGGCACAGCGCCCGTGATAACCACTTTCCTCTGTCGGGTTCTTCTTCCATCCCGTGCTTCATAGCAAGTCCAGCGATTATTTCATCTTGAGCGATGATAAATAATCGCTTACCCAGAGGAGCGCGGGCAACAAGTCCCCGAAACACGAAGCTCATATATCGGTTGCCTCTGTGTTCCTGATCGACCCAGAGCGATCCGATCTCGACCGAATGCTCGCGATCCCAGAGCGCGCCGAAGGCAATGATTTTCCCTTCGTGCTCAATAACTTCCGCTCGCCCCTCTTGTGCCGCAAGGAGGAGTGCATCGACTTCCAAACGTGCTCCGAGAAGCGTACGCTCCCTTCTCATTTTCTGCGAAAGAACTTCAAATTTGTCTCTCATTTTTTCCTCCTTTCAAAAGGTGAGAAAAGACAAAAATAACGGCTTCAGGCCGCTTGAGAAAGTTCGTATAAATTTTAGAGAAATTACAAACACTCGAAAGCAGCCTCAAGAATGTGGCTGCGTCGTCGATTCTGTAAATTTGTAATCTTTGACTGCATATACAAAGGTTATCAGATAATGCGCTTATTCGTCAAATCTATAGAGTTTTTCTATTTGACTTGTTCCGGTACATAAAGCAAGATAAAAAACGGGACAGGGTAATTTTCATGGCGAAGTACATAGGAGAATGGCAACATGCCTGACAATCCACAGGTTCCGGCGTCGGGACCAGCGATAGGACCAGAATTAGTACAGGAGCTAAAACCAGTAGTAGACTGGCATGGGCTTCTCACAAAGTGTCCGGACCCGCAAATGCAGAAGATTGCGTCTCGGGTGAAAAAGGCAGCGAACATTGCTTCCGTGATTCTTCACGGTCCAACTGGCGCTGGCAAAGAGGTGGTCGCAAGAGCACTACAACAGTGCGGAGATCGTTCCGGTGAGGCACTCGTTATCGTCAACTGTGCAGCAATTCCTCACGGTTTGTTCGAAAGCGAACTCTTCGGCCACAAGAAAGGCTCCTTTACCGGCGCTGAGCGAGACCGGAAAGGTGCATTTTTGCTGGCAGACAAGGGAACATTGTTTCTCGACGAAATCGGGGAGCTCCACCTTGAACTTCAAGCCAAGCTCCTGCGAGCTATCGACGGGGGCATCATCAGAGCAGTTGGTAGCGACAGGGACATCGAGACGAATGTGCGACTCATTGTCGCCAGCAACCGGAACCTTCAGAAGATGGTCGAGAAGAATTGGTTTCGTGCAGATCTCTATTATCGGCTAAATCTGTTTCCGATCACGATTCCGCCGCTTCGCGAACGGGCTCAAGATATCCCACACCTCGCAAAGTTCTTTCTCGAACAGTACTCGAACGGAACAGGAACCTTTTCGTCAGACGGAATGGCGAAGATCTGTGCATATTCCTGGCCCGGTAACGTCCGTGAACTCAGCAACACGCTCCGGACGGTTTGGACAACTCTCGAAGAAGGCCAGACGGAGATTCGGGCAGAAGATTTGTCCGACCTTCAAGAGCCGAAGGAGGATGCCGCGGCTAAACTCGCCAAGGCACTCAAGAAGTTCTGCAGAAGGACAAAAGACCTGACACTTGATCAAAGAGTCAACCTCATCATTCGCAGAGTTCTTGAAGAAGAGGAGGGCAACGTCGCACAAGTTGCGCATCGACTCGATATCGGCAAGGCAACGGTACGTTCCAAAATGAAGAAAGAATAAAGTTCTTCGGGGCAAGCCCCGAAAGTATCGAACTATATTACGACTTTGACTCGGACGTCGTGAATGAGATTACTCATTCGTGCGTCTCTCGCTCGCCGTAATAAAAAAATTCAAAAGTCTAGTTCTAAGGGCTCTGCGCTGAAAAGTGTCGAGCCCCTATTTTTTGTAATGATAAGTCAGCGTATACTGAATGCAAAATTTTCGATATATATTGCAAACAACTAACCCCGTTTCGGGGTTTTACACAGAGAAATGTAAAAATGATTTGGAATTGCTATACTTTTAGCATGAAAATGAAATTCCGCAAGAATACCGAGGCGGCTTTGAAATTTATTGAAGATGTTTTTTCAAAGCATCATTTGGAACGGGTCTATATGGGCGGATTTGATGCAAAAATGTATGGCGCGACTCGTCCCCTTGCCGATATTGATGTCTACGTGAGAGAAGAAAAATTGCCAATGCTTGCCGAAGAATTCAAAAAATATATTGTTTTTGGACCGAAAAGATACAAAGATCGTAATTGGGATTTGCAAATGTTCACATTTATTTATGATGGGCAGGTCGTGGATATTTGCGGAGATGAATCTGTGAAAATTTTCGATGAACCCGACAAAAAATGGATAAAACCTCCGACTGGATTTGAAAAATATACCGAAGCAGAAATATTCGGAAGAAAGATCAAGCTCATCACCGAACCCGACCTAATTAAATACAAAACTTTTTTGCATCGCAGAGTGGACGTGAGCGATGTGAAAGAAATGAAAGTGGTAATGACTGAAAAGGTTTAGCGGACAAGTTTCTGTAAATTCTAAATTAAAACTTAAGCTGGGGGTTTGCAATTTGACCGAGTTACAAAATATCTGTCCCAGTAAAAACTCCTGTCACTTTTGCATAGAGGATCCGTCTATAGGGGTATGAACTCCTCATTGCAAAAACACTTGAATGCTATTTTCTCCCTTGATTATATCGACGTGTGTCTTGCGGGATGCATGAATATTTTCCTTATACTCGCAATTTTCGTCGGTAGAAACAAAATTTTTTATGGCGCTTTTCTTTCGATAGGATTAGTAGCGACTATCACTATGCTTCTCATGATTCTCGTAGAGCGAATTGCGTCTAGCATAAGAACACGGGAAGAAAATAAGAATCTCATTATTGCCATACTTCTTGAAACATTCTTGCTATTCGGCCTTCCTCTTTTGCCGCCGACAACCAATCTATTCTTTTTAATCTTGCAGCTTCTCGCTGTCGTAGCAGTCCAATCATCTGCCACACTCTTTTTCTGGAAAGCATGCGAAAGCGAATTATCCAAAGCTTTTGTTTCCGCTACAATTGCGGGCACGGTTATTTCAGAAGATTTCCCCCAGGTACTCTCACTTGTATCATCTAAAATCAAAATACAAAGAGAGAAACTTGCTCGTCACATTTATGTCCCTTCCCCACTCCTGGTAAAGAAGATTAGAGCTCCAGACCATACAACCTGAAAGATAAAATAAAAAAACTCTCGCGCTCGCGAGAGTTTTTCATTGCCGACTATTTTTTCTCTTCTTCGTCATCATTCATACTACCATCCTCAGCATCGTCATCGCCGACCGCCATAGCATTTTCAAAATACGAGAAAGCGCGATATTCCGGAGGATTTAAAGTAAATTTCTTTACTAATACTCTTTTTTCCATATCCAAGACATATTTCTGAAGCTTTAATACGGTTTTATCTGTTTGATTTAACATGTTATTTTGGATTTAAGCCAGTAAGCGAAGGGTTTTAGATCCCCAAGTATTGATTTGAACTTTCATACGCGATTTCGAGAAGAGCTCAAGACCATACCTGGGGAACAATAGACCCTATTTGCTTGTGCCTAAGAGTGTTACAAAGTGTGTTTGTGCTCAACTCGCTAGGCTCTGCAAGGAAATACGACTATCTCCTTCCACAATAAAAGACGGCAAGTATTTTCATTTGTTACTAAAAAACGTCATCACACAATAGAAATTGAATGACTGTCAAAAAAATAGTTTTCAGTTCACTAAATAGAGTTCCTGATTATATTCCCCCACTCCGAGACACTCTGCTTCGCCTTTCAAAATCTTTTCGAATGGTCGGCAAGCAAAACAGCCTTTTTCGCCTTTTGGACAGAAAAATCCTTTTTCCTCGCGCGCTTCTTTTACTTTTTTTGCTTTTTCCAGGACATCTGCAAATGCTTTGTCTACATCCGGCAATTTCACTGCCACAGGTGCATCGTCTTTATCTAAGTACCAATAAGCCGCGCCAGAAACTTTTCTTTTCTGGAGATTTTTCAAAAGGAGCAAATAAATCGGAAGCTGAAGCGAATCTTCTTTTTCTTCATTTTTTCCAGTCTTAAAATCAAGAACTCGGATGCTGTCATCTTCAGGAATATATTCGATCCAATCAATTTTTCCGCATAAAATGATATTGTCTGCTTCTGAAAGATAGAAATTGGGAAGCATTTCGCGCTCCGGTAATTTTACCGTTTTATTTTTAAGCGGGCCGGGATTCGCCGCGACGCGACGGATCATCGCAAGACCGCGTTCCTTCGCCTCTTTTTCATCTGCTTCAGTCAAAAAACCACCTTTTTTACCAGAATATTTCGCCCACGCTTTTTCAAATTCTTCTTCGAGATTTTGTGTAAATCTTTCTTCAACTTTAAAAGCACCGAGCCCTTCTACCACTTGATGCACCGCAGATCCAAGTGAAAGCGCAGGAGAGACGATATTTATTTTCTTTCCGGTCTTCGGATTCTTGTACACATTTTTCAGATAGTAGGAACGCGGACATTTCGAAAAATCCCCAAGAGAGGAGTGGGAAACCCAGACAGCACTGTATTTGTCTTGTATCACTCCTTTATTCTATCAAAATATATCGTGATAGAATATCTATATGAAAAATAAAACTATTGATGTCCTCTTCGTTGGCATTAATCTCCTCATTGTCATCCTTCTTTTTACGATTTTTGATCATATGGCTCATGGTCTCGAAGGGGCCTGGAGCGTACCGGATTATTATTTCAGAAATAAAATTCCCTTTGGTTTTCTATGGGCGATTGTAGGATATTTCTTCACTAGGAAAATCGAGAATATTTGGCTTAAATCATTGATTCTTTCTTGTTTCGTAGGCGTAATCCTACAAACACGGTATTTTCTTGAAGGATACCCGCTTGATTTCGTCCTCATTTTCCTCGTCATCCATTCCGTGATTCTTTTTATCCTCTCTGTTATTATGTATAAAGTTTTAGGGTCGCTTTATAAAAATAACCAATCAGTTTCTATGAAAAATTTTATTATCGTTCTTGTCGTACTCGTAATAGTCGTTGTCGGCGTATATTATCTTGTTTTTAATAACCAAGGAGGAAGTCAAAACGTATATGCTCCGACAGAAAGTGCTATGACTCAAGCAACTCCAACTGAATCTTCCGTAGCCACAGTGGCTCCGACTGGAGCTTCTGCTCCAGCAGACATGTCTGTAAGTATTTCAGGTTTTAAATTTAACCCCGCACAGCTCACGGTAAAAGCTGGAACAAAAGTAACTTGGACAAACCAAGATTCCGTTCCTCATACAGTTACCTCCGATTCTGAAAATGTTCTCAACTCCCCGCGACTTTCTCAAGGACAATCTTTTAGCTTCACCTTTACGACTCCCGGCACTTACGCTTATCACTGCGAAGTTCATCCTATGATGAGAGCGACGGTTGTAGTAACAAACTAAAACTCATTTGATTCTTGCATTCCTTTTGTCAAAGGAATAGTATGGCAGAAAATGGTTCTTCAAAGGAGGGATTCTCATGCAAAGCCTGACGCTTTTACGTGTGGGTTTAGACCACGATATTCCGGTTGATTACGCACGGGATCTCAAGGACTGCCTTGGGAAAGCCCGCGTGCGGATATCAGCTTGGAATTGCGATACCAGTCCGATAGCCGTTCGAGACAGGGAGAGAGGTCGCGCCTTGATCTCGGTCAAATACCTTCTGCCAATGGATTTTGATCCTTTGGTGCACAATATATCCTGCGTCATTCGAGAGGCAAAAGGATATGGACAGCCGGCTACCGTGAAGGAACTCTTGGCTCTAAAAGCGAGATCCTTAACTTTGCGAGCCCTGACATCGCAAACGAACCCGCTCAGCAAACTGCCTGCGCTTGGAACTCCTCTCGAAGACGGCGACATCGTGCCAGGAATCTCGAAAATTCCGAGAACAAAGTATTGGGGGCTCGCCCCGATACGAGCACAAGAGTGGTTGTCCTGCGCCAATCAGTTGCTCATCGCGGTAGTGTTGCAAAGAACAGAATTGGAGTAACGGCTAGGTCAAGAAGATCACGCCGTTTTTTCTTTTTCATTTTAAAAATCTAACAAAAAATTCGCTTGCTTGTGAGCGCGACTTTGTCTATTATGAAATAAGAACCTTAACTAGCCTTCAAACCCATTTGGTCGAGAAAATCGACCCAGAAAGGATTGTGCATGAACGAGCTCTTCAACACTTTGCCCACCTTCTTTGTTTTGGCTTCGGGTGGACCCGGAGAAAAAGAAGGAGGTTCGGGCCTCGAGAAACTCCAGGAGGCCATAGAAATGGGCCACCTTCGAGCAAAAATCGTCGGAATCGGCTCAAACCACGCAAATGGCGGCGTGCGAGAAAAAGCTGATCGGTTCAAGATCCCGTTCTTCCATTTGCCCAAGGCAAAGCGAAATGCCGAAGAATACCAACGGCTTGTCAGGGAAACGAAAGCGGATTTTGTCGTCCTCTCTGGATATATCTTTCTCGTGGAAGGTCTAGAACCTGGAAGGACCGTCAACATCCACCCGGGACGGACGGACAAGTTCGGCGGCCCCGGAATGCATGGGGATCACGTCCACCAGGCAACGATGTAAGCTTTCGTGAGGGGTGAGGTCAGTGAGACAGCGGTGACGATGCATTTCGTCACCCCCGAGTACGACAAGGGACCAGTCCTTTGGGAGTTCCGAATCAAAATTCGTACCCACGACACGTGGAAAACGCTAAAGAAACGCGTCAATGGGTACGAACACAGGTTCCAAGCGATCATTACGAATCTGGTCGTGAACGGCCTGATTCGCCTGAGGGGAGACGGCACAAACAATGATCCATGGAGCGTAATTGTTCCCAAGGGATATGAGATCCGTCAGGGCGAATACATTTAACGAAAACGTTCAACAATCGCATCAAAAAAAACCGCTGGAAGAGAAAACTCTTGCCAGCGGATTTTTATTTTTTATGTTCGGGATAAAAGACTTGTATAAAAAGTGGACTTCTATATGATTTATTGTGGACGTACCTTAGCATTTAAACATTCAGCGCCTTCCTTGTGGATTGCGCATTCTTTCCTCGATGGCCGGGGACAACCCCGAAAGGAGTAACACCGATGTCGAACAAGACAGGCACTACGGTCCCCGGAAACGGTGAGACTGCGACAGAAGAGAAATACGAGGTTGTTTCGGAAAACATTCGCCTCCCTCTCGCGGAGGTAAGAATGTTTGAAGGCCAGCCTCGCAAGTTTTTCGATCAGGCGGCACTTCGAGATCTCGCTGCAAGTATCAGGGCCCGCGGACAAACAACTCCAATCAGAGTCATGCGCTTAGAAAAACCGGTCGGCAAAATCAAATCCGAAGCGGTCGATGGTCAGCGAAGATACATGGCGCACGAACTTCTGAAATCGACACATCTGGTTGCCACAATCGTAAAGGTACGAGACAAAAAGGATCAATTCATCCAGTCCTGCATCGCGAACTTCGGACAATACCCGCACACCATGCTCGAAAAGGTGCTCGCGGCCAAACGTCTGCACGAGGAGTACAAACAGAAACCGAGCGACATCGCTACGGTCTTCGTCTGTAACGTCGGCTACATTTATTCACTCTTGAAAGCTGGCGAAGCCGATATTGCGATTCTCGAGCGGCTAGATCCAAAGAGACCTGAGAACGAAAGACTCACGTTCCCAGTTCTCCTCATGCTTGCCCCTCTCCCGCGCGATATGCAACACAAACTCGCTCCCCAAGTGGCTGGTACCATTCCGGTCTACAAAGCGCGAGACATCATCCATACTGCCACGAAAGCCGCCGGAATACAGATCGGAAGTGGCCAGAACGCAAGAACTCCCAGGTGTGACTGGAATATGGTCACCGGGTTTGTAAGACGAACGTCGGAACAAGCCGGCATTTTTGCCAAGAAACCCGACGAATACTTCGATGCTATCTGTGCTTCTCGCACGAAAGGCGAAGTGGATCGAGTTGTGATTGAACTGGAACAGGGTATCCAGAGACTTCAAAGCCTCAAAGCGGCGTTGAAGAAACGGGCGACTGAAAACAGAACCGGAGGCAACGGTGCCACAAACAACGCTTGGCTTTTGGAACACAAAAGCGCTCCGGCGGCGGAGAGAAGAGCTCCCCCGCCCGAAACTCGAAATATCCCTCCCGTAGCCGTAATTCCTACGGAGGCGATTGAGACGAGAGTTGTACTGAAGCAACCGGAGAAGGTGCGAGCAGATGTCCAAACATCGACGGTCCAACAGTCCGCAAAGCCGGAGCGGAAGCATCTGACGCACAAGCAAAGGATGGCGATGGAGAAAAGCGGCGGACTTTTGAAAAAACCGGCGCCGCGAGAGTTCCCTGTGCCAGTTGATGTGCCGCTCCTCCCCTTCGTCGCTGCACCGACAGCGACAGAATTACGGGACAAGAAACGTGGCTACACCGCCGGCACAAAAATTCCGACAATGCACGTGGATTAAATGCTCTGGAAAGATTTTTATACTTACAAGAAGAAACAACCGCTGGAATTGCAGCGGTTGTATTTGTTAATAATTTTTAA
>JAQTTF010000069.1 GCA_028710915.1 Minisyncoccota bacterium
TGATCACAACCTTGGCCTCTTAAAATTATCATCGTCATAGTCACCAGGCGTCACTAGCTTCGATCCTCTGCGATGAGGAGCTATCTTTGACATGTCACGGCCTTGGCTGTCTTTGTGTTTATCAAGATCTTTATCCCTCCAGTTCAGGATCGTTCGGTAGTGATCTTTGTATTTCTTCTTGGCATTCGTTTCCCCTATCTGAAGCATCCAGTTCTGAAGTTTCTTTATCCAGTGATCGACTTCTTCTTTAGGCATAAGCGCTAGAAGTTTCTCATGTTGCTTAGGCGTCATCATGACGATTTGCTCTTCACCATAGGCGATCTTGTCTTCCTCTGGTGCTTTGACTGCAAGTTCATACGGTTTTGACTCTATGCTCTTCTTCGTGTCAGGGATTTGTTCTTTAGGCTTTCGATATTTGGAAGACGGTGGATCACACACACATGCCGCGCTAGCGGCTTTCTTTTCGCAATTCTTGCATGGATCGCCTTTGTCGCAAGAGAGAGCTATGTGTGAGTTCTTATGGTTCTTATCTTGTGTTCTTATAGTATATAATGAAGCGTTCTGACCCTTTTGGACAGCACAATCTGTATCTTTTGGACATAATGATACACGACTCTTTGTGTTACTTTTAACGCTCACTTTGTCCTTTTCGTACATATCGGTATTTATTATTTTCAGACCCTTGATTTCTAAAACTTTTTCTATATTTATGCGAAAGTGTCGTTTTGGAGGTTGGCCAAAAACTTGGATTTCTACGAGTCCATGCTTTTTTAATATTCTTAGTGCATGGTCTTGTTCTTTGCGTCCCAGCTGGCATCTTTCTTGAATGTGGTCTATCGTTGCGTAGAACCACCCATCGCCATAACGTCTGCTATTTACTAATTTTTTTGAGTAGTATTCCCGTTCTTCTATAAGTTCGGTTAGAATGACAGAAGCATTGTGACCGACGACCTTTCCGATATCACGATCATACATCCCGAAGTTGTTGTGTGTGAAAATTGTAAGTTGATCTCTCATGATATTTTCTCCTTAAAGTTTATCTTTTAAGAAGAAAAAGCTTGTCCGAAATCTTTCTCTGATCTAGACTGGCGAGTAGATAGTTTTTTTGTGTTCCAGGTTTTGGTCGATCTTTGGAACTCGTGCCAATCTAAGTGATCAGATATGATTCCGTTGTGAAGAGGTGAAGTGAGAAGGATCTCCATTCACCTCTTTGCTTTTTCCTCCGTTTTTATTCGTACCATAACGTCCGTTCAAATATTCGCCAAGAGTTTTGCAGAAAATTTTTTCTTTGTCTCTCATTTTTCTTTTTTTACCTGAATGTAAAGATCTCCATTGACCACTTTGTACTGAGGTCTATCTACTTTAGGTTTCATTTGTGACTGTAAGATGAAGTCAACGAGAAAATCTTCTACTTCCGCATGTTCGGTGTTAAACCGTTTGCAGTACTCTTCAGCGCTGATATATTCATATTCGTCTCTAGGGTTCATGTTTTCCTCTTAACTTTTTTCAGTTTTACATTTTTCATATCTTCATTTTCAGTGCATGTCTCTATGGTATAGCAACAATCTAAAATATTATCGCATGTTGGACATCTTTGTGGTTTAGGTCTATTTTCCATCAAGTCATCTATTGTAACTTCCCCTTCAGTTATAGCCTCGATGGCTTTTGATGTTTGATAGCTTGGAAAACGATAACCACTCACATAGCTGCGGACAGTTGGTGCATGAAGCCGCAACATTCTTGCAAATTTTGCACGCGAGATATGCTCTTTTTTTAAATAGTCTATTAGACGCATGTGTGAATCCTCCTAATGTAAAAAATAATTACAACGCAAAAAGTATAATTTTAGAGAAAAAAAATCAAGGAAAAAAAACGCTAGGGCAAAAATTCTTTCTTTTTTGTCATCTGTATTTTCTCATGATGTGATACAAAAAGGTTGCGCTAAATAAAGCAAAAGTGATACAGTAAAGTTATGAAAGCGATAGAAACAAGAAAACCCGTCGAGAAGGTATCGCAAGGGATTACGGAAGTCCTTCCTTCAGACAAAAGGAGATCCTATGTGCGACTATAAATTGAGATCTGGATGTTTGCCTGATAGCTGGTATGAACCAGACTGCACACCAGAATATGACTGTTATAAATGTGAAGAGAAAGAGAGAAAATTTGATTGTGCTGCCGAGTATTTGGAAGCCATTGTAAAGCAGCTTTACATGACAGAAAAGTTAGATGTCGAACTCTTAAAAAAAGACATCGACGAACTGTGTGACATCATGGATGTAAAGCCATGTAAAAACGATATCCAGATCGAGAGAAAGGGTGAGAATGTTGCATCTTTTCTCAAAGAGTGGACAGTATATAATAATAATTATTTAAAAAGTACCATAAATACAGGAGTTTAATCATGACGCTCGTTAAGAAAGAAGATACATTTGCGACAGCATTTTCTGAGATAGAGAATACCAAGAAGATCAGTGATATGCTGATGAAGACACCTCATTATTCGAAGCTAGGTCCAGATGGTATTTATTCCATCGTTGCGAAGGCTAGGAGCATGGATATTGATCCAGTCGATGCTTTGAACGGGTCTCTCTATTATGTCAATGGAAGAGTCGGTATGTCGACAGAAGCCATGGCCGCAAGAATGAGGGGTGCTGGTCACTCTATTCAGAAGGATATCCAGAAAAGCAGTAACACATGCTGTGTTTTGATTGGTAAACGCGCAGATAACGGAGATGAGTGGAGCACTTCTTTCTCTGTTGATGATGCAAAACGCGCTGGGATTTACAACGAAAAAGGCCCATGGGGCAAGTATCCTAGTGTCATGTGCTATAATCGTGCGATGTCAATGATGTTTCGTCAGTTGACACCAGATTTGAGTAAAGGCGTTGGCTATACTCTTGATGAACTTAAGGAAATTGCAGTCACTGAGCCTATTCCTACTGCGGCCGTAGAAGCTGTCGTTCCAGTAGATGTAATCTCTCAAGAGCAAGCAAATGAACTTAGCTCTATCATTGGTTACTGTG
>JAQTTF010000070.1 GCA_028710915.1 Minisyncoccota bacterium
GGAGAGAGCGTTAGGTAGTTAGTCGAGCGCACGGTGGAGTTTGGAGTCACCACGCGCTCGGCGCGTGAAGTTAGCAGTCCTTCATGCTTTTGCTGAAAAAAGTTCGAGCAAATTCGTAAAAGGACTCCATACAACCATTTTCCTGCGTGGATGCGAGCGTCGAATACAAAACGAGCGCGCTACCGCGCGCGATTTTGGCGGTGAGGAGGAGGTTCGATATCCCGTGCAATTCATCCATATTCATTTGCTTTGCCCGAAGAAAAGAATTTTTATGATCTATTGAAATTTCTATGAGCACCTCACAAAAATTCTTTTTATACGCCCGCAAGTCGACCGATGTCGAAGACAAGCAGGTATTAAGTATCGACGCCCAGATTGCAGAATTGCGCGAGTATGCCAAGCGGGAAAATATTGAAATCGTTTGCGAGTTTATCGAAAAGCAATCGGCAAAAATTCCCGGCCGTCCTATATTCAACGATATGCTTTCCAAATTGGAGAAAGGGGTCGCAAACGCTATTTTGGCTTGGCATCCGGATCGTCTTGCGCGCAATTCTGTAGATGGCGGACAGATTGTCTACCTTCTCGACACCGGCCGACTTGCCACGCTTAAATTTCCCAGCTTCTGGTTTGAAAGCACGCCGCAGGGAAAATTTATGCTCTCTATCGCCTTCGGGCAAAGCAAATACTATGTGGATTCTCTTTCAGAAAACACCAAACGAGGTCTTCGCCAAAAAGTCCGTCGCGGCGAATTTCCGTCTCGAGTGCCGATCGGTTATCTAAACGATTCTCGGACAAAGACAATCGTTCTCGAAAAAATCAAAGCTCCGATTGTCCGAGAATGTTTTGAAACATTTGCGACCGGAAAGTTCACCATCGAAAATATGAGAGACTTTTTGGCGAAAAAAGGAGTGTTTTCAAAATACGGAAAGAGAATCCACCAAGAGCGCGTCGCCTATATGCTTTCCAATCCATTTTATTACGGTCATTTCAAATTTACGGGTGAAATTTATGAAGGAACGCACGAGCCACTCATCTCAAAGAAACTTTTTGATGATGTCCAGGCCATTATGCGCGGGAGACATCCGAGACATACCAAAACCAAAGTGATGAAACCATTTCTTGGTCTCTTGCGGTGTGGCAAATGCGGAATGATGATAACGGCCGAAGTGCAGAAGGGCCACACCTACTATCGCTGTACCAAGAAATCTCCCGCGAATAAATGTCCTGAAGGATATGTCCGAGAAGAAAATCTGGACATACAATTGTCGGGACTCATCAAAAAGTATTCTTTAAGAGAAGATTGGGCGAGCGAGATGGAGATACGGCTAGAAGCCGAAGAAAAAACGCTCGCCCAATCTGCACGCGCCTTTGTTCAAGAGAAGCGGGTACAGATCAAGGTGATTGAGGGGAAGCTTGAGCGACTTCTGAATTCCTATTTAGACCAGATTTTGGAACAGGTGGAGTATGTCAGAAAAAAGGCGGTTTTGATGTCGGAAAAGAAGTCGCTTCAAGAAGAAATCACTTTGCTTGAACAAAGGCACGGTGCGTGGCTCGAACCGTTCCGAAAATGGATTGGCGACGCGCGGAATATGGATAGAATCGCACGGGATTGCGACCTTTTTGAAAAAAAGGTCGCTGCCGAAAAAATCTTCGGCTCGAACCTCCTCCTCACCGCCAAAATCGCGCGCGGTAGCGCGCTCGTTTTGTATTCGACGCTCGCATCCACGCAGGAAAATGGTTGTATGGAGCCGAAGTCCGGGATTGAACCGGAGACCTCGTCATTCACTTGTACCTCAATTTCGCCTGAAAGCTTATAGGAGGGTTAGACTGTATCTTGCGCATGTCTTCTGATTTAGCGCCCCTTGTCAGTCGTTCGGGCGACAAGTTGTCGCCACGGTCTTATCCACTTGCATGGACTTTGACCGTTATTCGGGCTTCAGCATTTCGTTTCCAAAATGAAGGGCAATTTTGTTTACCAATGACGTGCTCTACCAACTGAGCTACTTCGGCTTGTTAAGAATGCGAAAACTAAAAACTTCACAATCATACTATTGATTAGGTGGATTTTCAATGAGAAAAAACAACCGCTTCTTGGCGGTTGTTTTTTCCCATATCAATTTTTATCCTATTGCTCCACTTCGGAAGGTACAACTTTACAACTTGTTGTCGCAACCACCGTAACGATATCAGGTCTATGGAGATCTGGCGGATCCATTCCGTCATTTGAAGTACAAGATAATGAATAGATCTGGGCATTTTGAATTCCTGGTGAAGGAATGGCTGAATCATGAGAACCAGTAAATGCTCCGAGAACAGACCCGTCCTCTTTTACTTTTACTGTGCCCGTAGCGGAAACAGAAAAGTTTGGATCAGCAAACCCAGCTCCTGTCATAGTGCAGGTTGGTTGATAATTACTGTTAAGATTTGCCACCAGGGTACATTGATTCCCCTTCGAGACGAGAGAAGGAATTGCCTGAAGTGTCATTTGTTCAATATCTGCAGGTTTTGGCATATCAACACACTTGTTATTAATCTTTACTTGAGGCGCCACACATACGACAGGTTTCGGAGTTGGAGGACATGTAGCATCGCCTTCGGTGCATTCCACTGCACCGGTCGAGGTCGGAGAAGTAACTGTTGTATTGTTATCATATTTACAAGGTTTTGGATCGCCCTTGTTATTTGCATTATTA
Source organism: Minisyncoccota bacterium (assembly GCA_028710915.1). Lineage (GTDB taxonomy): Bacteria > Patescibacteriota > Minisyncoccia > Phycocordibacterales > JAQTLZ01 > JAQTLZ01. The sequence continues at coordinate 2,694 of JAQTTF010000070.1, forward strand.
TCAGTACAAATGGAATCGAACGTACAAGGCAATGGTTCTCCTGTGTTATTAGCATCAGTATCAGTGCAGACACCAGAATCGGGCCCGGGCACAGTGATAGTAATGCTTCCATTTGTAATCCCGGCTCGCTGTCCCAGATTTACTTTATTTATAGCCTGAATCGGAATGACATATGTTCCAGGAGTTGTTGGCGTTTTGAATGGCCCGAAAGAGAAATCGGAATTAAAGACATGGAACACATGTCCTGCGCTATGCCTTGTTTTTGTTTTCCCAGACAAAGCACTTCCCGCTCCCACAAAAGGAATAGTGTC
>JAQTTF010000071.1 GCA_028710915.1 Minisyncoccota bacterium
TCGTGCCGAAGCCACAGCGGCTCAGGAATTCGTTGATGTGGGGAACGGAAGAAATCACGTTGCATTCGGAGGAAAGCAGTACAACGGAATTCTCCACAATCACAGCTCGGCAGCGGTCTCCATCGAGCTTGGGCTGGACAATGTATGGCGGAGACCACTTTTTCAAACGATCCTCTGAAAATGGATAGCAGAGTTGGATTCCGCTTCGGCTCATGCGGATTCTCCTCTTTCTTCTGGCTTTAAGTAAGGCTTACCAGAAGAAACAAAAGTATCTATTGGTGGCCGCATACTTAATGAAAGGATTTGGTGGAAATTATGAAATTCCTCGTTTCGCATACAAAGTTGTCCACAATTTGCACCATTTGCAAATATAGTAAACCTTGTGTGAGAAGGATTAGATTCATCAATACGAAGGTGTATTTTCATACCTATTCTCCCGTGCAATCAATCCGCAGTTCGTATTCGTAGACTTCTGCGGCATGTGTAAGGGCTGCGTTGATTTCTTCTTGAGTCTTCTGCCGCTTTATAACCCGCTGAATTTCACAGGACTGCATGGAGCCTTCAAAGATGCCAATTACAACTAGGAAATAAAAACCGCTCTGTTTAACTGTGGTGCGGAGCGTGAGCTTTCCTTCGTATGGGATTTCGAGTTTCCAGTCCACGCCGTAGGCCCGATGAAAGGGGCCAGCCACATGGTCGATTATAGTGGGAAGATCCACTTCTCTGATAGTAAGATCAATAGAGTCCCAAGTAAACAGCGGGAGTTCAAGCTGTCCTTCAATTGCGGAGTTCTTACAAAGTTTGTTGTCGGTGAGTATGCGAGAAATTTGAAGCGCCAGTAGAAAGTGTTCTCTGCGGCGCTCACACCGGGCACGATAGATACGGAGTTGGGATTCTTTGGAAATGTCTTTCATGGTGGTCCTTTCTGGAAGCACGTTTTGAGTGCCTCGATCTAGTTCAAACTTGTTCATTCCCAGGGTTAGAAAATCCGGACGAAGGCTGGGAGGATTCCTTCGTCCGGCGGGATACGGCGAGGAGGATTAGCCCGCCGCGTTCAGCTCCTTCATCTGTTTCATAAGTTCGGCGATTTTCAGCTTCCGCTGTTCGGGGTCCATCTTCTTGAGGTCTGCGACGGTTGCCGCAACCGGATCGCGCTCGACGGAAATGCGTGCGTCGATTTTCATGGTCTTAACGAAATCAGAGATTTCCTGGTCGGTCTTACCTGCGACTGTCAGCCGGCGCATGACGTTCTGGACCTTGATGTCCCGCATACCAAGATACAAGGCAAAGACATTTGTTTCGCCATCGAGACTGATGGCTTCCTGAAGATTTTCAGGATACGGTATTGCACACTGCACTTCACGAGTCTTTTCACTTTTGGCTTTGAGTGTCTTTTCGATCATCTTGGAAATCCTTTGTTTTGTGGGTTGGTTTCAAAAACTGCTCCGAATGTAAGAATGATCGTAGCATGTTTAAAAATCGGTGTCAAGAAAAAAATGACACCGGGAAAACTTTTTTTCACGGTCAGAAGAAAGCTCTGTGAATTAATCACAGAGGTTTAGAGAATTATTCCTTCTCTCGGTTGTCTGCGAGGAGCCAGAAGAGTTCCATAGCGCATTCGCAGCAAAGAGAGAAGGATTTCTGGGTTGCTTCGGCTAGGAGAATAAAACTAGCCGCGCGGTAGTCGCAATCAGCACATGGGGTGTTGAGTTCATGTTTGATTGGAAGGAGTTTCATCCTTCGCTCCTTTCGGATTTAGTGCTAATCGGATAAAATGGACTGAAATTAGCACCGCAATATGCGCATATGTATTCTTTCCGGATACAACCAAGCTCCAGTCGCAGTGCGTGCAACTCATCCTGCTGGGATACGATTGTGGCCTCTCTGTCGAAGAGTTTAGCCTCAATCTCAACAATGTATTCTTTGTTCATTTTTAGATAAGATTGGCTCACTTCTCTCCTTTCGTGCAAAGAGTTTCGCGGTTCATTTCTTCTCCTCTTCTAATCCAAAGATTTCTTCTAACGCCGCAGCTTGTTCTTCCGGCGAGAGACTTGCCAGGAATTGTGGGAGTTCGTCTAGGCGAATAGACGCAAGCGTCCGCTTGCGAGGGGCAGCGCCCACGCGGCGGACACAAATGCGGCTGCGTTCAAGGAGTTGTTTTTCGCGCCAGATGGAATAAAATTCGGATTCTTCGCGCAGGAGTTCTTGACGGAGGTTTTGGATGCGATAGGAGACCGCACTCATTTGGAGATTTAGTTCCCGTTCACGCTCGGACAAACACGGAGCAGAAGAATGGTTTTCTTTTTCTCTCATTTTAGTCCTCCCAGACTGAGGCGCGCCACGCGCCTAGTAGAATAAAAACACGGCACAAACTGAGGCTGCGAAAAACAGCCAGAAAAGAAGATGGATCATTTTGCAGGCGCCTCCTCTTTTGGGCGGTATTCGCCACACCATTTCTCACTGCTAATTTCGGGAAATTTTCCTTGGAAGCCATTTAGAGTGGGATAGAAAACGGGTGGATTCTTACGACATTCAACCCAATCATATTCATGATAATAACAACTTCGGCATTCTTCATTTTGTGGTCCTGGCATTCTCTTTTCCTTTCTTCTCCAAAGAGGCTCCCTTTCAAGTCAAATAAAAGTGGCTTTTTGTTCCACATTTCGAGCAAATCCAATGTGGGCAATAGCTAGTTTGGTGGTATTGGACGTGGAAATCTTTATGGAATATAAAGCAGTATAACCTTCGCAGTAGAGCCATTTCTTCTCCTTTCTTCTCCAGAGAGGCTTCGCGAAGCCCACGAGCAGCACGGTGCAGCAGATGGGCTTTGAGAAACCTCTGTGATTTATTCACAGAGGTTGAGAGAATTAGTCCACGAGGCGTGCTTTGAATTTCCTTACTTTGCACTCCGCACGATTTACAGCCAGTTCAAGTTCATGGAGACGTTCTTGTGGATCGTGTAATTCCCAGTTAGTAGGACCCCAGATAAGACGTCC
>JAQTTF010000021.1 GCA_028710915.1 Minisyncoccota bacterium
CATACTTACCCATAAATTCATACTCTCCGGCATGCGGAAAGAAAAAAATCTGAGAAATATTGGTGGCTAAATCATATCCGGCTGGCGCTACTGTTGTGCGTTCCCAGTCGATGACTCCTTTGGGGAAAATATTATGAGGATTGAAATCGCCGTGAGTAATAACTGTAGGAAGAGAGGCTATGTGCTCCTCCACTTTTTCCATACATCGCCTCGACTTTTCGGCAAGATGCGGAGCTTCTTCGAGAATCGTCTCAAACAAAATAAGTTTTTTAAATTCTTCTGGATTAAATTTCCCAGAAGAAGAAATGGTATCGAGCTGTGCTTTGGCATATTTCTTCGTCATTTCCAAAAGATTTCGAAAAATACTTTCAGACACAAATCCATTTTGAGCAAAATCTTCGACACAAATTTGCCCGAAGTGAAATTCTCCGAGTGAAACTTCAATAAAATACTTTTGATCCTCATATTTTCCTTCTGCTATGATTTGTGCTAAAGGAAATCCGAAATCAAGAAGCCTTTTATGATACATGACTTCTTTTTCGATGAGTTTTGGGGGGCCAATTCGAAGAAAGCTATTTTCTCCCTTATAGATGGAAACGGGCATTTGATTTCTTGTCCGAACATATGTGTAGGTCTCTCCTTCCACAATAATTTCCAATTTTTCCATGAGAACAGAATACCACGCTGAGAAAAAAGAAAAAGTGGCTCACGATTTGCATCGTAAACCACAAAGGAAGCCTATTCAATCGGATATTCCGGACCGTACCGCTTTTTCGGTTTTTTTACCGCCGCAGGGGGTATCTCCTCTGCAAGTGGCACGTCCGTTGGTTTGGAGTCTGGGTGAGGCGGCTTTGCCTCAACGTCGTCCTCATCGGACCCTGCTTTCTTATTGATTCCCAAATCCGGCATGTTGCACCTCCCTCATCTGGTGTACTATCTCGCACAAGCGAGCCAAGTTTTTCTTGTATCTTGGCGAGAACGTTAGCATTTTTCTAACACTCTCGCCACAATACAAAATCACCCCTTGCGTTGGGGTGATTTCTTAGATTATGTGAGAAGTGGAGAAATAAGAAAGCGCCCTAACGCAATGTAGGTGGAGGTACGGGTGACGGCACATTTACTGACTGGATTTTCATGACGCTATTCATAAAATAAGAGTATCAAACAGCAACTCCTCTGTCAAAGCTCTGTTAAGAAATTTTTGGAGATGAGGGCGGAGTGCTTAAGATCGGCCTCACTTCATCAATATTTGCTTTTTCCAAGAGAAATTTCTGCAATTCTTTTGCATCCGCAAATGTCATAGCAGGAATCACAATCTCTGATTCTTCACGAGTATCGAATCCCTTATCTTCATGCCCAGCGGTTAAAATGACGAGATTCGACATGCCAAAAATTCTGTAAAGAATACTCTGTTCAACATCTATATTCTGTATCTGTTTGAACGGCAAAGAAATTTCATCTTTACTGAAGATCCCCTGCTCGATAGCAAACCCGTTTTCATCCACTTTATATCGAAAGGCAGAGTATGCGGCGTACGCGGAGAGTAAAGCAAAAACACAGGCGAAAAGAAAAAGTGCGAGCACAATAGAAACAGCATAGTCCAAAACCAATGAGGCTGTATCCTGGCCGAAAATATTTGTAAGAAATTCAAACCCGCCGAATGCCTGAATGACAATAAAAACACACTCAAGGATAAAAAGACAAAGGGCTGGCACGCTCCGCTCAAGAGTAAAAAAGTAGAATGCTCTTGTGCCTAATTTTTTATATCCTTCTTTGTCCATAGGTATTAAGTCTCTTCGCTCTATTTTACTCCTTCTTATCCCTATTTTACAACACAAAATTTTGCACCTTTTCTTTCTCTTCTATCGTATTAAAGAATATGAAGGCGTTTTGGAGCCTTTCATGCATTAATAACGGCAAGTAAATCACAAAAAACCATATGAAGAAATACGTTTCTGTAGCTTTAGGATTAGGGGCGCTCATGTGCCTCGTTTTTGCTGTACCAGCCTTTGCTGATACTTCTACACCACCGACGCAACCAGGATGGGCAGAACATGGATCAAGAGGAGGAATGATGGGAATGAGGCCTGCCGTCTTCGGCATTGTCTCTGCGGTAAGCGGCAATACGATCACTGTTACCGGCAGACAATTTGGGCCTCGTGGAGCGGGAACTCCTGGAGGAGCTCCTGTACCAGCAACAACTGTAACTTATACAGTAGATGCAACAAATGCAAAAATAACAAAAAATAATACTGTGGGAACAATAGGGAGCTTGGTTGTCGGTGACACCGTCGCCGTGCAAGGAACAGTAAATGGTACAAGTGTAACCGCAACAATGATTCGTGACGGCGTAATGATGCGAGGGAAAGGTTTTGGCAAAGAAGGCCAAGCATCTACTACGAGACAAACGGCTCCGCAAATTCAGGGAAATGGCGAACCAGTAATTGCCGGAACAGTTTCTTCTGTAAGCGGAGAAACGATTACTATTACAAACAAAAGCAACACCTCATACACGATCGATGCGACAAACGCAAAAATCTATCAAGGGCAAAACACGATTACCATTTCAAATGTAAATGCCGGTGATTCAGTCATCGCGCAAGGAACCATAAATGGGACATCGGTAACAGCTTCGACCATTATTGATCATAAACAACAGACAAACACGCCAGATACTAATCAAGGACAAGGAAATAGCCAGGCGCAACACCCAAGCTTCTGGGGACGAATCGGAAATTTCTTTAGAAACTTGTTCTAATTCGATTGGTCAAAAAATGACTTGGTTGCGGGAAAAGCGAAACCAGCCCCGCCCTGTAAAGGGCGGGGCTGGTTTTTCAGCTAATTACTGATACTGAATAAAACTCGGCCGTGGTATGAGCTTCATTACTTCGGAAGGCGTCATCATACGAGGACTTGGAGGCAAAATATCATTCTTGTAGAACAGCTTAAATCCGGTAAATTGAACTGGATTTAAATATTCATAAGCCTGATAGGTTCCGAACTTTTTCCCGGGAGAACCCCAGCCATCCATATCCATTACAATCTGCACTTCCGGAAGCGGCGTGATCTTTTTGTAATTCGTTACCATCGCTTGTGTATAGCGATGCACAATAAGAACTTTAGGCGGCAAATTATTTGCGCGGACAAGTCCGGCTAAATAATTTGCCGCCCAATTGACATCGGTTGCATCCACAGTTCCCACCACAGTTCCCGGCCGCGCTCCGCTCGGCGCCATTGCAAATTCTGGATCAATTGCTAAATGTACTTGTGGCATTTTCAAATATTTTTCGAGAAGCGGCACTTCGGTCTGCACAGTGGAAAGCCCGACCTGCACTTCGAGAATCACGATCCCATTCACTTGGCTCGCAAGATCAAGCGCATGATCTATCTGGCTTCCAGGCATTCGAGCTCGATATTTTCCGTCTGCTCCTGCGCTTCCTTGCGCTGTTACTGCAATATAATCGATGGCGGGCATTACAGGCGTAGTCGGATCAGCAATCTCCCACTTTTGTATTTCACCCTCAAGTTTGAGAAGCATTTCCGCCGGAGGATATTGTCCCAAAACTCCCATTCCTTTTGCATAAAAATTTCCATAGTAAGCAACAATTCGCTTAAAAGGCAAAATCGCCCCAGCATTTGGATAAACAGCTTTTACTGGCCATAGTTTTGAAATCACTTTCAAAGTTGTCGAGGCAACTTTTGTAGAAGTAGCAATGTGAGTAGAGGTGGAAACAGTGGTAGAGGCAATATATGTTCCATTATTCGCTAATATCGCCATTCTTTTATCGTAATCAGAAAAATTTAAAAGTATCGGTGCAGGAGTCGGCGTCGGCGTAATAACAGGTTTTGTATTCGTCTTATAATCTGCAACTGCATAATTATTCGCTCCTGAAAAATAATTCGTAAACCCAATAATATACACGACGACAATACACGCTACACAAAGAAAAACACCAACAATATAAGGAGAATAAGATTTGACTTTTTTGGTCTTATTGGGCTTTGATTTTAAAAAGGGAAAGAGGGACATAGAGTGCAAAAAATGATTCCAAGTCCAGTGTAACATAAGAAAGATACATCAGGAATGGGTAAAAAGAAGAAAAAACTCCCGCAACAGAGAAAGCAGGAGTTTTTCTTAAAGCAAGCTCGTCTGTTTTCGATTACGCATGTACTTTCGATTCAAACATCTTCATGAGATCAGCATCTGACATACCCATTGCCTCAAGCTTGTCAGCATGAGCCTCTTTTGCATGTTTCATCATTTTTGAAGCAACTTCTTTTGTTGTATTTCCCGTCGCTTCAAAATGGCAATCCTCTTCCGAATCAATATCCTTGCATGAGAGTTTCATCATGGTAGTTTTTTGAACTGATTGGTAAATTCGACCGCAAAGATCACGAAAGATTTCGCATAATACTGGAGAATTAATGATTCTGTGTCACTTGATAACATGCGACATCATACTGCGAAACAGAATTGGTACTATTTGAATGTTCCGCTGATGCTGTGCCGTCGCTTCCCGCATACACTGTCCCCGCATGAGCAAAGCCGTCTGTGTTAAATCCATTTGGCATTGCGGTTGCATTTTCCGATCCGCAAGACGCGCTTGGTTGTCCTGTACCTGAAGGATTCGGAGCTGCTAGCACAAGCGTAGCCGTAAGAAGCGATCCCGCAAGAGCTGCACCCACAGCAACACCAAGAGAGACTAAGAGTTTTTTCGAGTTCATATTTTTAAAAAATTAAAAATGTGCCAATATTCTCGACCTTTACCATACTGACGTTCTCAATTGTCTCGTGTTACATTCTTGCAAAAAGAGCCACGGAAATAGTATAAAAGCAACCCTACAAAATGAGGGGCTTGGTTTCGGCAACAACCAACGTTTTACGCTTCTTCTAGTTTCTTAATATCAATTTTTTTCATTTGAAGCATCGCGTTCATTACACGGCCAGCTTTTGCCTTGTCTTTATCTGCAAGAAGCTTTGGAAGTGCAGTGGGTACAACTTGCCACGAAAGCCCGAATCTATCCTTGAGCCAGCCGCATTGCTGCGCTTTCGGATCGCCACTCTCGGTAAGTTTATTCCAGAAATAATCAACCTCCTCTTGCGACTCACAATTGATGACAAATGAAATACCGGCATTGAAAGTGAAAACCGGCCCGCCATTTATGGCTGCGAAATTGTCCCCTGCGAGCATGAAATCTATCACCATCACAGTTCCTTCCGGCATTTTATGAACTTCAAAGCCTTCTTTCCCGTAGCGAGTTGTCCGTCCAATTTTCGACTCGCCCCGAGCGCCTGGAGCATCTTTAAAAACAGAAACATAGAAATTCGCCGCCTCTTCAGCGTTCCTATCGAACCACAAAAATGGAGTAATTTTTTGCATAATTTTTCGGTAATTATTTCGGCTTCCAATCAGTCGCCTGCATAAGAGCAAAACGATTACCTTCGGTATCTTTGACGCTAGCAAATAATCCGACCCCTTCCATAGTCACCTTTTCCTTGGTTATCACTCCTCCATTTTTCTTCACCGCTTCGACGGCTTCATCGATATCCTCCACAAGCACTGTACAGTCATAGAGATAGTGTTTCTCGCCTTTTTTCGGACGCTCATACATTCCCCCGCCGATCCCCGGCCCCGTTCCCGTGTCGATTATCCAATAATCCATTCCGCCTTTTTCTTTTGTCATAGCTTGGCTGATCTTCCATCCCAAAGCTTTTTCATAAAACTTCTTGGCACGTTCGACATCATCCGCTTGAATCTCAAAATGAATGACTCTGTTGTTTTTCATGATAGTTTTTAAATTAAGTTAATAATATAGACAAGTATACAAAAACTTTGAAATCTTACTCCTACTTATCTACATGTTTTGGATCCATCCAGAGAATCTCCCAGAGATGGCCGTCGATGTCCTGGAAACTGCGGCTATACATGAAGCCCATTTCCTGCGGCTCTATATAAGAAATACCTCCGGCTTTATAGGCCTTTTCGATAAGTTCATCGACCTTCTCCCGACTCTCCGAAGAAAGAGCGATGATTGATTCTGTCACTTTTGAAGCATCTGCAATTTCTTTTTTAATGAATGTTTTGAAAAATACTTCGACAAGAAACATAACGTAAATATCTTCGGCGATGACAAGACATGCGGCCTTGTCATCCGTAAACTGTTTATTGAACGAGTATACGAGACTTTTCCAAAAAGTCATAGTCTTCTGGAGATCCTTGACCGGCAAATTCACGAATATTTTCGTAGACATAAATTTAAATAAGATTTAAGCCGATAATACGACCTTCATCATAAATGACGCCAATGGCCACGAGATGTGACAACTTTTTTAAAATCGACACAAAAATAGAGCGAGAGCAAATATAAGAAGGAGTAAAAGCTTTAAATCTTTAGAAAGTAAACAAAATTCCTCCGAAGAATACAACTACCAATAAAAAGATGAGTTTAAATATTTTTTGAGATCGCATCTGTTTATTATGTTTGATATTTATCAGGGTATAGACAATCATAAGCCCGCAGAAAAGAGTGAAATAAACGCCTGCCAGAAGCGAGCTGAATTTAACGGCTAAAAGACCGATCGCATTTATCACAAACAAATGTCCAGTGGTGTTGGTAAACCAGCCAAGCGCATCCCAATCGGATGTTTCTTTCCAATAACCGATTTTGGAATATGCCAAACTTGATACATAAAGCAGAGGAATCGCTAAAAATAGCTGGAAGATTATGAGATGAGAAAATTTGTCCTGCCCAAGCGTGATGATGAGAGTCAAAATAAAAAATAAAGAACCCATCATAAAACTATTGATGGTTACTTTATTGGCTGACTTCTGCGGGTTTGTGGAGAAAAAATTCCCTTCCATATCTTCAATTATATAAGTCTAAAGAAAAATAGCTATCGCGAAGCTTTTTACTTTGGAAAACAACACTCTGTCAATTCTTTACACAAATCCCCCCGACATCGCCAAAAGGCAAATGCGAGCCCGGCTCTGGCGCACAATGAAGCCCTGTTGCACAGACGGGAGGATTTTGCATATTTCCCCCACAACGCTCTCCAAGGGCAGAAACTTTTGGACCAGGAACAACATGAAAAGTGATGCGATACTGACTCGGTAAAATTTGTACTTTACTTTCCTTTGCCGGCAACACAGAAGAGATCGACACAAGATAATTTCTAAAAGCATACGGCGCTTCTGTTGAAGACAAAATTTTTGTTTCTGCATAGATTCCACTTACAAGTCTTATATTCGCCTGTACCATTCCTGCCTGAATACATTCTACGTCTGACGGACAGCGGCTATCTTGTGTTATGGAATTGAGAGTAATCATAACTCCGCCAGCATCTCCTGTTTGTCCGATTGCGAGCGTCACATCAGATGTTACTCCTACTGTCGGTGTAGGAGTCGAGATATTAGGACACTGTGCGAATTCGCAATTCGGCCCCACTCGCCCCACATAACTTCCGTCAGGGCAAAGTTTTGCTTCCGTTGTACAAGCTACCGGTGAAGCAGTTTGTGTTGGAGTCGGGACAACACCCGGCTTCGGCCAAAAAAGAAGAAGTGCTCCTAGAATAATGAGAACGCCTATTATTATGGAAGTAGTGGTTTTTTGCATATTTTATTTTGCGAAATTGTGTCGGGGTACCATCTATATGAAACACCACGCTTACTTTGGTTGAAGCATACTGACGCGATTACCCTCGGGATCCATAAAGGAGATCCAAAGACCAACGCCTGGAATATCCTGCGGCTCCATTGAATGCCCGCTGGATGTATCCATCGCTCCAAGAATTTTCCCGCCAGACTTCTCGACTTCTTTCATCGAAGCATGAATATCTTTGACGGAAATCACGATCGAAGGAGCGTGAGAAAGAGGATTTTTTGTCTTTTCATAAAAACCGCCATTTATCGCTCCCGGAGTCTTTACCATGCCTTTCGCATCAGTTTCTGTCGTCTGTGCAACAACGTAATTCCCCATTTCCGGTCCGAACTTTTGCATCTTCCAACCGAAAACGCCCTCATAAAATTTGAGCGCCCGTTCTTTATCGTTATACCCCATCTCAAAATGTATTACTCCACTCCTCATAGTAGTTTTTAAATTAATGAATAATATAATGGCCTTTCTTTAAGAGACGATGGGACTTCTTCTTTATGACAATACAAAAATTACTTCTGCCTCCACAAAAGGAAAAAATTCAAAGCAAGGAGACAGAGGAGTGAACCGAGAGAGAAGAGTTCCAAACGCCCAACTTGCCTTGAACCCTCATCAATTCCATTCCACACAATCCAGAGAAAGAAAAGAATGTTGCCCACCAATGCCAAGTATCTAAGTGTCTTCATAAACAAAGTATATAAAAATAAAACCCGACAGTGCAAGACTGTCGGAGAAGAACTTATTTGACTGGCTTATGCGGTTTGGACGGAAGCGTAGCCAATTCCCTGAGATGCCGCGCCACCGTTTTGTTACCGGGAGCAATCTCAGAAATTTGTTTGACGCACACCCTCGCCCAATCTATGCCTTTTTGATACCGGAACTGCTTTGCTCTTTTACCTACATACCCGGAGATCACCTCGAGATCGGGTTTGGTAATGCAAAGTTCTCCGGTATCTGTAGAAAGCATGGCGAACCCGCCTCGACAATCTACAACCAAAAGCCTTTCTTCCATGCCGAGCTCCCATCCTTCATACTTGGGAACCTTGCGGAAATGGACTTCTCCCGGTTGGGGCCTTTTAACTGCGCGCCAAAGCGGAGTCATCGGTTCCCACTCTGCGCCCGGCCAAAGAGCCTTAATACGCGGCTCCCCAAAATCCAGCCACTCAACGTCGAATGCGACAAAGTAGCTACTGGAGCCACCCGCACTGGCGTAAAAGATATTTTTGTCGTCCTGGCGTGCTGGCGCCGCCGTGAATACCCTTCCGTCCCTGATCTCTCGGAGGCAATCTTGCGAAAGACCGATACTCAAACAGATGCCCCTGCTGCGCACCTCTGCATCCAAATCGACTAAATAGTCTGAATTTGAAGGAGAAGGCGGACAAACGGGAATACCGGGAACAAGCGCGTCCCCGATAATTGAAAAACAATTGTTCTGCATGGCCCCCTCCAAATGATGAAAACGGCGTAAACCAACCCAGTACCAATGTATATCAATACATTAAATGCAAGATTAAGTCAAAAAAGACGGTCAGCATAATTCAATTATTTAATGCTTTCTTTTTTCTTGATTTTCTCGGTTCATATTGCTAAATTGGAGACCGGTTTGTGTCGTACATTTACGGGCTTAAAAACCCAAACTCATAGTGGAGGAATTGGCTCATGGCCAACGGAAAGACCGTCCTCGTCATCGACGGGGGGTTACGGGGTGGAAGCGGACGCGGAAACGCGGTGCTTAGACACCTCTCGCAAAGTCCCGACGTCGAACGCATTCTCGTTTCGACAGACAATGTCGGCATGCTCCGGACAGAAAAGGTAGTGGGCGTACCGAAGGAAGATACGAAAGACATCCCGGCTTTGCGCGAACTCATCAAGCGCGAAAAGCCCGATCTGCTTTTGCCGCTTCCTGAAGCGCCGATCGTCGCCGGCATCATCGATAATACTCGGGACCTGGTCCCCGGTTTTGGACTGACGAAAGTCGGCGCGATGATGATGGAAGGCAGCAAGTCAGTTGCCAACTGTCTGAAGAAGCTTGCGGGCGTGAGGACTGCGCCGTTTCGGGTTTATCATGCAAGCGAGCGCGACGAAGCGATTCGCGACATCCGAGGACGTTGCGTTCTGAAAGCGGACGGACTGGCCGCCGGCAAAGGAGTGACGGTCGTGAACGGTCGTGCAGAAGCGAAGCGAACATTTGCAGAATGGGAAGCCGACAAGGCCCTCAAAGCTGCAAGCCGTTCCTTCACCGTAGAAAAATGCCTCGAGGGTGAGGAGTTGAGCGTTATCTGCATTTTCTCTGCAGACGGCAAATTCGTGATGTTGCCGGCAGCGCGTGACAACAAGCTCCGCTACTCGCCGAGAACGAAAGGACGAAACTGGAACACCGGCGGAATGGCCGCGTGGAGTGATCCGTCGATCGCAACGCCGGCACTCATGCAGCGAATCGCGGACGAAGTGTTCGAACCAACGATCGCAGCGATGCGAGCGATGGGTCTCGAGGAGTGCGGAGTAATTTACGCCGGACTCATGATCACGCCTGACGGGGTAATCTACACCCTGGAATACAACATCCGGTTTGGAGACCCGGAGATTCAGGCCATCCTTCCTCGCGTGAAAACGGATCTCTTCCCTATTCTCTTGGAAATCGCAAGGGGCGGGAGCGTTGAGAACGTGAAGCTTCAAATCGATTCGGGGAAGTCCTTCGTCCTCGTCATCGTGCGCCGGCAATACCCGCAGTCAGCATCGCAAGTCGTTATCCCCGAAGAACTGCTGAATCCCGGCGAGGGCGTAGAAGTGCTCCACGCAGGTACGGCATACTATCCGGATCACAAGGCTGCCGTTCTTGCCACAGGCGGGCGGGTTCTAAACTACAGGAACAAGATCCTCGTCCCGACGCTCGCCGAGGCGGCGGAGGTCATCTACGGGCCAATCGGTCGCAAGTCCAAGCACGATGAGTTCGATTGGCGTGGCGATTTCAAGTTCAAACAAAACTAACAAAAGGAGACTGGAGACAAAAAAGGCGTGGGTGCGACAAGCACCCACGCCACTTTATTTCACGAAGTCCATTTCTATTCTTTACAATTCGATTCAATTATCTTTCGATAATATTCTTCATATTGAGCAACAATTTTCTCTGAACAAAAATTTGATCGTGCACGTTCTTTTGCTTGTTCCCCGAGTTTCTCTGTGAGTGTTTCGTCAGACGCCAGTTCTAAAAGTTTTGCAGCAAAATCATCTACTTTCCCCAAACCGAAAAGATATCCAGTCTTCCCATCCTGCATAACTTCCGAAATTCCCCCGACATCTGTTGCAAGGACTGGTTTGCCATACGACATCGTCTCGAGAATTCCCATACCAAAGCTTTCGTGGAAAGAAGTGTAAATGCCGACATCCGAAGCGTTAATGTAATTTTCAATATCGAGAACATCTCTTTTTATGATGATTCGGTCAGCGATACCCCATTTTGCTACCATCGATTGAAATGGTGAGAAATCCGCGCCAGCAAGAATGAGAAGCTTTATTTTTTTATTGCCGACATAGTGCGAGTGAGGTGAAAAAGTACTCTTTTTCATTTCCGAGCCGAGGAGAGCAAAAAAGGGTTCACTACCTCGCGGCTTACTGCGAGGATTCGACTCCGGGGCTTGCCCCAGAGTCGAATACCCTTTATTCTCTTTTACTTTTGAAATGATTTCCAAAAGATCGGAAATTCTTTTTACAGGACGGAGATTAGAGAGATGAATGGCCACAAAATCATCGTTTGCTATGCCTAATTCTTTCCGAACTTCTTATTTGTTCTTTGAAATTTCCTTCGGAGTATAGAAATTGTAAATGACCTCAATATGCTTTTTTGTATCAAGATTTTGGATCGTATCCTTTTTGAGACTCTCCGAAACCGCAGTCACCCCGCAAGAGCTTTCGATCGAATACTCGATCACAGGTGTAACCCTTTTGTCTCGTGCCAAAAGAGTAATGTCGGTTCCGTGAAGCGTTGTAATTACATTGGGAAAGGGAATCTTTTCTTCGCGAGCAATGTCTTTAGCAAGAAGCGCGGCGGTCGCATGAGGCACTGCA
>JAQTTF010000002.1 GCA_028710915.1 Minisyncoccota bacterium
CGAGCGCCACATTCGGATGCTCGAGAAAGGGGAAAAGATCGTGCAAGAGACGCGAGGCTGGGACGAAGGAAAAGAAACAACCTATTCACAGCGAAAAAAAGAAGATTCGCACGACTATCGATATTTCCCCGACCCAGATATTCCCAAATTGTGGATTTCTGAAGTTCCAGAATTTTCCGCAGAAAATTTGAAGAAAGAGATGCCAGAGTTGCCGTGGATAAAGCGCGAAAAATATAAAAAATACAAACTCAAGCCCGAAGAGATCGAGGTCTCTTTACAGCATCCGACTTTGGGAGATTATATAGAAGAACTTTCTCGAGAATTCGAAGAAGATATTGACCATGTGAGACTCGCTGCGAACTATCTTTACTCTGATGTCTTAGGAATTTTGAAATCGGCTACAAAGCCAGGAGAGACTTTTGATTTTTCTAAATCGGAAAAAATGATCACGCCCAAACAGCTTGCTGAAATTACGAGAATGCTCAAAGCAAATGAAATTTCATCGCGCGGAGCAAAAGATATTTTGGCTGTGATTATGTCGGAAGGAGGAGATCCAAAAAAGATCGCAAACGAGAAAGGACTCATTCAAAAAAGTGATCCCGAGGCACTCAAAAAAATTATTGAGAAAATTATTGCAGATAACCCCAAAGCGGTTTCTGAATACAAAGCTGGCAAGCTCAACAATCTCCAATTTCTCATAGGGTGTGCAATGAAAGAGACAAAAGGTTCGGCAAATCCGGCAGTACTCAAGGGTCTTTTTGAACTCGCTCTTAAGTGATTCTTCACTCTTCTTTTTACTGCTATAATAAAGCCATATAAATTCATTTATTTTCTATGGCAAAAATTAGAATTGCGATCAATGGTTTTGGACGTATTGGGCGGGCGTTTCTCAAAGTTTCTCTCGAGCACAAAGAATTGGAAGTTGTTGCAGTAAACGACCTTACGAGTATCGAAAATATCGCATATCTTTTAAAATATGATTCTGCATATGGGACTTCACCATTTGAAGTAAAAGTGAAAAATCCTACGACGCTCTGGGTGAGTGGAAGGGAAATTGCTTACATTTCAGAAAAAGACGCGACAAAACTCCCATGGAAAGATCACAAGATCGATGTAGTTGTTGAATCTACTGGACTTTTCACTGAATTTGCAAAAGCAAAAGTGCATTTGGATGCCGGTGCGAAAAAAGTGGTAATTACAGCTCCGGCAAAAGATGAACCGCTCACAGATATTCCTTCCGGCACATTTCTTCTTGGAATCAATGGCGAGAAAATCAAAGACTGTTCGATTACCTCAAACGCTTCTTGTACCACAAATGCAGCATCTCCGCTCATTGCAATTCTTCACGAGACAATTGGAATTGAAAAAGCAATTTTGAATACTGTTCACGGATACACTGCAAGCCAGGCGCTTGTGGACGGTCCAAGCAAAAAAGATTTTCGAGAGGGAAGGGCAGCGGCGATGAACATCGTGCCTTCTTCGACTGGTGCGGCAATTGCCGTGACGAAAGCGCTTCCGGAACTCGCGGGGAAATTTGATGGTATTTCTGTACGTGTACCTGTTGTTACTGGTTCTATAGTGGACGTAACATTTATAGCAAAGCGAGCAACAACAAAAGAAGAAATTAATGAAATTTTGAAAAAAGCCGCGGCTGATAAACGTTGGTCAAAAACATTTTCAGTTACCGAGGAACAGCTTGTCTCAAGAGATATCATCGGAAGTCCATTCGCTTCAATCGCAGATTTGAACTTCACTCGAGTGGTAGACGGTAATTTGGTAAAAGTAATGGCGTGGTACGACAATGAAATGGGGTACACGCATTCTTTGATTTGGCATGTGCTTGAGATGGGGAAATAATATGAAAATCTACATCGGATCAGATCACGCGGGGTTTGAATTAAAGAATGCGCTTATTCCGTTTATCGAAAAATTGGGATACGAAGTGATTGATTGTGGGGCGAAAACTTTGGATCCGAAAGACGATTATCCTGATTATATTTTGCCTGTCGCAAAAGCTGTGGGAGAGGATTTGAAGGATTCCAAAGGAATCGTCATTGGCGGTTCTGGCGAAGGGGAAGCAATCGCTGCAAATAAAATCCTTGGAATTCGCGCGGCGGAATATTACGGTGGGAATTTGGAAATCGTAAAGCTTTCTCGCGAGCATAATGACGCAAATATTTTCTCTCTCGGTGCACGATTTATCAATGAAAAAGATGCAAAAGAAGCTGTAAAACTTTGGCTTTCAACTCCGTTTTCCGGAGATGCTCGACACGTGCGACGTATTAAAGAAATAGAAGACCAAACATGATTGAAATTATTCCCGCAGCTTTGGCGAAAGATTACGAAACTTTGTCGGAGACAATTTCTCGTTTTGTCGGCATTACACCTATAGCACAGGTGGATATTTGTGATGGGAAATTTGTTCCGTCGACGACGTGGCCGTTCGGTAAAGAAGATATGCATTTCAAGGCGATGCTTGAAGAAAAAGAGGGAATGCCTCATTGGGAAGAATTGGATTTTGAATTCGATCTGATGATCGATAAACCGGAGGAAAGAATTGATGATTTTGTACAGATCGGTGCGGCGCGAATTGTAGTGCATATTGAAAGCACGAAAGATTTTGGGGCGATTTTGAGAACTTTTGATGAAAAATACGGCAGAAGCGGAGAATTCTCTGTTGCGCCAGAGCTTGGTATTTCTCTTGGAGTCTCGACTCCAAACGAAGCTATCGAGCCATTCGTAGAAAGTGTTGATTTTGTTCAGTTTATGGGAATCCGAAAAGTGGGCTATCAAGGCCAGTCTTTTGACGAAAGAGTGCTTGAAAAGATATCAACACTGCGAAAAAGCCATCCGGACGTTATAATTAGTGTTGACGGGGGTGTCAATTTCAAAACCGCAGAGTCTCTCGTAAAAGCCGGAGTCAATCGACTGATAGCCGGTTCGGTAATTTTGAATAGTGAAAATCCAGCCGAGGCGATGAGAAATCTGAAAAAATTGGCACATGACTCAAGTTTAGAAAAAGCATGATAAAGCTTATTTTGACAATTATTGGAGTGCTCCTACTTATAGTAGTTTTTGTCTTTTTTCGCGCATATCTGATATTTGGACTTGTCGGAATAGCATTTTTCGTAATTTCCTTTGTCGCATTCAACGTGGATGCTCGTGCTATGTTTGGCAACTATAAAGGCATTGAATAAATTTTGGCATGAATATGTCAGTACTCAACGATAATAAAATAAAAGAACTCGAACTTCAAGCGAACGCTATTCGTCAGAGCATTATCGAAATGCTTGTTGAGGCGGGAAGCGGGCATACTGCCGGGCCGCTTGATATGGCAGATATTTTTACCGCTTTATATTTTCATATTCTGAAACACGATCCGAAAAAGCCGGATTGGGCGGAGCGAGATAGGTTTGTGCTTTCAAATGGTCATATTTGCCCGGTCTATTACGCAACGCTCGCTCACGCAGGCTATTTTCCGGTTAAAGAGCTTCTGACTCTTCGCAAATTTGGAACACGCCTTCAGGGTCATCCTCATCGTGAATATCTTCCGATCGTAGAAACAAGCTCTGGTCCCCTTGGTGCCGGACTTTCACAAGCCGTAGGAATGGCTCTTGCAGACAGAATGGATAAAGGCACGACAAGCGATAGATTTATTTATTGTATGACTGGAGATGGTGAGCTTGATGAGGGGCAGAATTGGGAGGCGATACTTCTTGCAGGAAAAGAGAAGCTCCATAATCTCATTGTCATTGTCGATCGCAATAATATCCAGATTGAAGGTTTTACCGAGGACGTCTTGCCGCTCGAGCCGATCGCAGACAAATGGCGAGCATTTAATTTTCATGTGATTGAAATTGACGGGCACGATATGAGAGAGATTGTTGAAGCAGTAGAGGAAGCAAAAACAATTTTTGAAAAGCCGAAAGTGATTATCGCACACACAATTTCAAGCAAAGGAGTAAAAGAATGGGAGAGAAAATACGAATGGCATGGGAAACCTCCGACAAAAGAGGAAGGAGCGATGGCACTTAAAGAGTTGCGCGAGATTGGAGAGAAGATTAAGAGCGAGTAAAAATGTTTAATTCAAGTGCAAAACTGAATAGTAAAATTTTCGACAAGGATGTCGAACAAGTTCCAATACGCAAGGGATTTGGACAAGGCTTGCTACAGGCGGGTACAGACAATGAGCGTGTCGTGGCGCTATGCGCTGATTTGACCGAATCGGCCCATGTAAAACTTTTTGCGGATAAATTTCCAGAGCGTTTTGTGCAAGTGGGAATTACGGAACAGAGCATGGCTTCCGTCGCGTCAGGAATGGCAGCTATGGGAAAGATCCCTTTCATTGCTTCGTATGCAATGTTTTCTCCGGGCCGAAACTGGGAGCAGATCCGGACGACCATTGCCTACAATGACCGGCCGGTAAAAATTGCCGGTTCTCACGCTGGTGTTTCTGTCGGTCCTGATGGAGGAACTCACCAAGCAATCGAAGATATCGCTCTTACGCGCGTAATACCGAATATGGTGGTGATTTCTCCATGTGATGCTATTGAAGCGAAGAAAGCAACCATTGCTATTGCAAAGACGAATACGCCGGTTTATCTCCGTCTTGCTCGAGAGAAAACACCGATCATTACGACTGAAGATACACCGTTTGAAATAGGGAAGGCACAAGTTTTTTACGCGCCGGAGAAAAAAGCGCAAGTAGGAATTATTGCAACTGGCGCACTCGTTGCCCGCGCGCTTCGTGTTGCTCACGATCTCTCTGATAAAGGAATTGCGGTGAAAGTTTTAAATTTAGCGACAATTAAACCCCTCGATCATGAAGCAATTTTAAATCTTGCAAAAGAAACTGGAGCGATTGTAACGGTGGAGGAACACCAGATTGCGGGAGGAATGGGCTCAGCTGTTGCGGAGTGTCTTGCAAAATGGCTCCCAACTCCGCAGGAATTTATCGGAGTGAAAGATTTATTTGGCCAGTCAGGAACAATGGAAGAATTGATCAAACACTATGAAATGGACGAAATAGCGATTGAAAAAGCCGTGAAGGAAGCCTTGCAAAGGAAAAAATAATCTCGAAGACGAAAAAACTTCCTTAAGGAAGTTTTTTCGTCTTATTCTAGCGCCAGCTTGGGAACCAGAATCTTAGATCTTGTGCTTTTGGTGTAAGAGGAAGTCCGTATGAAAGCGGAGCGAAAAAGAAGAAACTCACGATACAAAGAACGCTTATACCAATAAATATATTTCGGGCAATTGTAGGAGTTTTGCTAATTTTTTCGATTGCAAAAACTAATGTTATAACGGCAAATACGAGAGCAGTAGAATAATGATAAAGGAACATTACGCGTCCGATGAAGATAAATGGAAGCAAATTCATAAAGTATCCAAGGAGAAGATAGCCGACAAGTTTTGTATCTTTTTTTAAAAACTCCACTCGTGCGAGGAAATTGAGCGACAGAAATATGACAGCAAGGGATGAGAGCCAGTAAATGAACGGATTTCCCAAAAGATAAATTTTTGCATCAGCTCCGCCCCGGCTCTGCACCCAATAATAAATCGGCCGGGACATGAATGGCCAGGTATACCATTTACTCGAATACGGATGGGTTGCGGTAAGAGTTGCGTTTGCGGAGTACATTTCTTTGTTAAGTTCGATAAATTTTTGCGGGAATGTTTCTGCCTGTACGCTAGCATCTTTGGAATATTTACTTCCAACGAGCGTTTTCAAAAAACCTGCAGACATAAAAGCGTCTCCGTCTCCAGATTTCGGAAGCAAGGCAAAGTGGACTGCAAAAATAGACACATAAAAAATAGTTGGGAGGATGACAAGGAAGCAAAAATCATGGAGAATCAATTGCCATTTTTTATTTTTCAAAATGTTCCAGACCTCGCAGAGAAGCACTAGGCCCAAGAAAGAAAGCCCAGTCCACTTTGTCGAAAGCGCTCCTGCAAGGAAAAATCCGGAAAAGAAAAGTTGCAAAATGCGCCCTGATCTCCGGTATTTTTCGTAAAATAAAAGTCCGAGAAATCCAAATAAAAGGAGCATGCTATCTATAAGAATAAGGCGCGATTGGACAAGAAGAGAATTTTCCAAAATGATAAGAAGTCCTGCTACAAATGATGAGCTCTTTGAAAATCCCAGTTCAAGACAAAGAAGATAGATAACAAGGGGCAAAAGTGTTCCCGCAAGAGAGGGAAGAAATCGAAGCCATTTGAAAGCGCTTCCACTGTAGGTGTTTCCAATTGAAGTATAGCTTTGGGATGTATTTGCACCGGTTTCCTGGCCGACAAAGCTTATAAGAAGTTTTCCAAGCGGCGGATGCAGGTCGAAAAAATAGTTGCCGGTAATATAATTGGAAGCAAATTTGCCGAAATAGACTTCATCAAACACAACTTCTTTCGGATAACCAAAATAAGCAAAATGGCTCGCGAAGCTTGCAAGAAGCAAGATTACTGGCAGGAGATGTTTCCATTCCCAAATTTTCTTTACAGCGGTTTTCATTTGTGTATAGCGGGGAAATTCCCGTAGGTTCCAGCCCATAATTGATATCTAATCTTGCATACTTCACCAACAGCTTTCAGCATTTTTCCTCCGGAGAGCCGGCTCTGATCGTCATTTTTCCATTCGATCGGCACTTCTTCAATTTTCATTCCGTATTTTCTGGCGAGGGCAAGTATCTCAATATCGAAAGCCAAGCCAAAGATAGTTTCTTTCGAAAAAAGCAGCTCTGCCGCCTTGGCCGAAAATGCTTTGAAACCGTTTTGAGAATCTTTTATTTGAAGAGGAATGATTATTTTTGTGGAGAGGCGAAAAATTGAGCCAAGAAATTCTCGAATGGCGCTTTGCTTCAGGCTGATATGCGCGCCTGCCACTCTCCGCGAACCAATGACGATGTCCGCTCCTTTTAAAAAATAGGGCAGAAATGAATCTATATGTTCTATGGCTGTAGAATTGTCAGCATCCATAAAAAGTCTATAGTCGCCTTTCGCTTCGAGCATTCCTTTTTTTACTGCGTATCCTTTTCCCCAATTTTTCTCGTAATGAATCAGGCGCAAGCCGGGGATTGATAGAGCAGTGACAACTTTTGTTGTGCCGTCTTTCGAGCCGTCATCTACAACGATTATTTCGTATGAATATTTCTGTTTTGAGAGATGCGAGTGTACTCCTCGGAGCGTTTTGTCTATTCGCTTCTCTTCATTATATGCCGGGATAATGACAGAAAGGTACATAAGTGTGTATTCAGTATGCTTTATGATAAACTAAAAAGCAAAACTTTCACAATGCAAAAAAGTAAAGAATATTTTTTCAAGTTTTTTTCTCCCATCTCAGTCGGTATTGTTCTTTTTTGTCTCCTTCATCTCTTTTTGCTCTCAAAGACTTTTGTAGTTGATAACCGCGGAGATATACGCACGCTTGTCGCTGGATATGGAGATATCCCATATCATATGACGGAAATCAGCAAATTTGCTTTTTCTCCTATCGATAACTTGAATGATCCTATTTTTCTCGGCGTGAAGCTTCGCTACCCGTTTCTTATTAATTTTGTGAGCGGAATGTTTCTGCGTCTCGGCGCAAGCCTTCACTTTTCGGTTCTTTTCCCGACCTTTGCCTTGGCTGTTTTCAATATTTTTCTCGCGTACCTTATCTATAAAAAACTTATTGGAAGCCGAGGCTTCGCATATCTGGCGCTTCTTTTCTTTTTTCTCGGAGGAGGACTTGGAGGGTTTGCTTTTCTTTCTAATGTAATGCACGGACAAGTTCCCGTACGAGAGGTAGTCCAGAAGATGATTCAAAATAGCGACTCGACTGTCACCAGAGGTGGCGCCGTTTATCCCGATCAAAACATCGATTTTGGGGCCCCCCTCACGCTTGTCTTTATGCATCAGAGGACTTTTTTTCTCGGACTTTTTGGCTTCCTTCTTTTTTTCTGGTGTATGCTTCGTCTTCGCGATGAATCAAAAATCGGCCTTTATCTTGGGGCAATCCTCTCTTTTTCAATTCTGCCCTTTGCTCATACTCACAGTTTCATTGCCGCCTCTTTTCTTTATGCAGTTTTTTTTCTTGCAGCGCTTTTCAAAAAAAAATGGGATTTGCTCAAGCGATATTTCCTGGTGGGAATTATTGGATTTCTAGTCACGTTGCCACAGGTGATATACATCATGGGATCAGAACATCTTTTTTCTTCGACCTCGAGTTTTTTGAAAATTCGCCTCGGATGGATGGTACAGCCAACTATAGGGAGCGTGTTGTTTCCCGAATTAGCGAAGCCGTCTCTCTGGAGCATTCCGTATCTTAATTTCTTGTGGTTGAATTTTGGCGTTATTCTTCCAATATTTTTATTGGCTTGTTTTTATTACTTTTTTCGCAGAAAATCTTTTGAACAAAACTCATTTGTCGGAATATCTGCAATTTTTGCTGGTATCATCTTTCTTTTGGTAGAGACAGTACAATTCCAACCCTGGGATTATGATAATAATAAACTCCTTGTGTATTTTCAGTTTTTTGCGGCTATTATAATTTTTGTTTGTCTCAAAAAAGTATATGAGAATAATAAAATTTTCGGAATAATCCTTGCTATCTGTTTTCTTGTTCTCTCTACTTTTTCCGGCGTGATAGATATTATTCCTCGAGCGTTTACCCCCGATAGCGATCTTCCCGTCATATTTTCTAAAGAGGCGATTGATGTGGGAGCGTACATAAGAAAGTCTGTGCCAGAAGGAGATCTCATTGTCACAGGCACGTCTCATCTGAATCCCATCAATACTTTAGCTGGACGAGGCGTTCTAGTAGGCTATCCAGGATGGCTTTGGAGTCATGGAATTAATTATGGATCGCGGGAACAAGAGATAAAGGACTTTTATGCAAATCCAGGCGCAAGCGATCTTGTCCACAAATACAATGCAAAATATGTTCTCTTGGATTATCAGTCAGTTTTAGATTACAAAGCAAACCAGGCGTATTTCGAAGCCCATTTTCAAAAAGTTTTTGAGGAAGGACAATATACGCTTTTTAAACTCTGATTTTTAAGAAAGAATTGTGGGCTTGTAATCTGCCGGCCCCTCTTTCAAATATTTCTCAAGTGCTTCACGTGAGAGAAGTCCTTTCTGTGCGCCGACGTATTGGACAACAGACATTGAATTCACAGGTCCCCACATGAGGGCTTCTTTTACCGATTTGCCGAGTCCGAGCGCTGCAACAAACGTAGAAGCAAAAGCATCTCCCGCTCCCGTTCTTTCGTACGGCGGTTTTGGATCCGGATATTCCGGCATTTTAAGCATTTCTTGTCCGTCAAAAGTGTATGCGCCGTTTGGCCCGTCGGTGATAACAACAATCTTGGGCCCGAGCTTCGCAATTCCATGGAGCAGCTCTTTTATTTCGGACTTTGATCCGAGAATTGTCTGTGCTTCTTCAAGATTGCAAAAGAATGCCTCGGTACGAGCGTAGATTCTTTTTAGCCGCTCCGTTCCGATCTTGATTTGAAATGTTCCTGGCTGGAATGCTAATTTTACTTGCGGATTTTTCTCGAGATAAGTTGCGATCTCATCATGATAGGGAAGTGAGTGTTCTCCAAAGGAAGAAAGATATATCCACTTTGTAGACAAGTCGTGAGGGAATTTGTAGGGATATTCTTGGTGTTTAATTAAAATAGTACGGTCTTCAGCGTACCAAAGGACGTAATGGTAATTTGTTTCCATTCCTTTGTGTTTGCGGACATACTTTGTTTCCACTCCATTCTTTTTAAGAGCTTCGATCGCATCATTTCCGTTTATATCCTCTCCGAGATCGGTCACAAGTGCTGTCGAAAGGCCAAGGCGCGCTGAGCTTACGGCCGCATTTGCACTATTTCCTACAGCTTTTACAACTTCTACGAATTCGTAAGGAATTTTTGAGCCGAAAGACATGCAGAGTTCCTGCTCATTATGATCGAGTCGTGCGTGAATATGAGGGTCCTTGAGTCGAATAAATGCATCGGTGACTGTGTCGCCGATTCCTACGAAGTCGTAGGTTTTTGGTTTGAAAAATGACATCCTTGAATTATACACTATTCTTATTTTTGTCTGTGGTACAATTATTCACATGATGACACTTCGAGAGGCTATTACCGATGCGATACGAAAAAAGGTGGCGGTGGGGCATTTTAATATTTCGAATCTTGAAGGATTCTGGGCGGTGTTTCGTGCGGCACAGAAATTGGGTGTGCCAGTGATTATAGGCGCATCGGAGGGCGAGCGGGATTTTATTGGCGTAAAACAAGTAGCGGCACTCGTAAAAAGTGTGCGTGAAGAATTTAATTATCCAGTCTATTTGAATGCTGATCACACGTATTCGTTTGAAAAAGTGAAAGAGGCGATTGATGCCGGATTTGATGCTGTGATTTATGATGGCGCGAAACTTTCACTCGAAGAAAATACTGCGGCGACGAAAAAATGTGTTGAATATGCTCGCCAATGCGGGAGGGATGTTCTTGTTGAAGCAGAACTGGGCTTTATCGGGCAGTCTTCAAAAATTTTGGATGCCGTGCCGGAAGGCGTCGGGCTTTCAGGGGATGCTCTCACCAAGCCAGAGGTTGCGGCGAAATTTGTAAAAGAAACGGGAATTGATCTTTTTGCGCCATCAGTAGGAAATTTCCATGGAATGGTAAAAGATAGTGGAGCGGTAAAAAAGATTGATGATGTCCGCGTCTCTGAAATTTTCAAAGCAACGGAAGTTCCACTCGTGCTTCATGGTGGGTCAGGGACATCTGATGAGGAATTTCTAGCTGCAATAAAATCTGGTATTGCAATTGTTCATATCAATACTGAACTTCGTGTGGCATATCGAAAAGGCCTCACACTTTCTCTTCAGGAAATGCCGGATGAAATTGCTCCTTATAAATATTTGAAAGGTGCTCTTCTCGCGATGCAAAAAGTGGTGGAGGAGAAACTCAAACTTTTTAATAATTTATAGATTAATATGAATTCACAGATTCCATATCTTGTTTTCATTCTCGTTTCTTCTGTTCTTGGTTTCATAATCAATCATCGGGCTTACAAAAAACAGTATGAAAATTTATCTGATATAGAAAAGCAACAGTACGATGAAAATCCTCAGTTCAGTCTCGCGAGTCTCAAGATGAGGAATAAAATACGTTTTACTGCGATGATTACTATAGGGCCAGCTCTCGTGATCGGACTTATGATTATTTTTTGGTTTGGGCCCAAAGGTCTTATTCCATCACTTTTTATTATGTCTGTCGGTGCATTTATTGTTCCTTCTTTTGCGTCGAAGATGCCAACTACTATCTACCAAGATAGCCCTTCGGTATCTATTGGAGATAAGAATCAAGCTAATCTTTTACCAGATGGCCCCAAGATTTCACCTATTATCGGGTGGGGAGTTTCTCTCTTTTTCTTAGGAGCTCTCCTTCTCGCCACTATTTATGGGATTACGCATATAAATGGCTAGGATCTCTGTGTCTCGAGACTTTTGACAAATTCCTTCAATTCCGTATACTGATGCCCATGCTTAAATTGGATGTAGAAAAGCGGGATGACAAAATTTCCGCGGAAAAGTTGCGAAAAGACGGCAAAATGCCGGCTGTTTTCTATGGACGAAAGGTAAAATCTACGCCCGTTTCTGTATCTCAAAAAGAGTTCATCAAGGTCTGGAAAAAGGTTGGAGAATCTTCAGTTTTCACTGTTCAGGAAGGAAAGGAAGAACACGATGCTTTGATCCAGGACGTTGATATTGACCCGATCAAAAGTATTCCTCGACACGCTGATTTTTATATCATTGAAAAAGGACAGAAGCTCAAGGTGAAGGTTCCTACAGAATTCGTCGGTGTTGCTCCTGCGGTGAAAGATCTCGGAGGAATTCTCGTCAAGGTGCTCCACGAAATTGAACTTGAGGCGGAGCCAAAAAATCTTCCGCACGTTGTTTCTATAGATATTTCTGCACTCGTTATGCTTGATAGTCATATTTCCGCAAAAGATATTAAACTTCCTGCAAATGTAACTTTGGTTACCAAGCCGGACGAAGTCGTCGCTTCGATCGCGGTTGCCAAGGAAGAAGTTGAAGAAGTCCCAGTTGATCTTGCATCTATTGAAGTGACTGACGCAAAGGGTATCAAACCAGGAGAGGAAGGTGCAGAGGGAGTTCCTGCGGATGCTGCGAAAGCGCCAGCAGGCAAGGAGGGAGCAAAACCTGAGGCTGCAAAAAAAGAAGCTCCAGCTAAAAAATAACAAAATTCAAAAAGCCGCGCCCGGGTCGCCCCTCAATGGACATTGGTGCGACATGATTTCGCTAAATCAGGGCGCGGCTTTTCCTTTCTGAATCTTATTTAAAAAAATAAAACATCCGCACGACGTGTGCGGATGTGACAAATAACGATAAACAGAAAGGATTTATGCAGCAACAGCAGTTCTTTGGTGTTTCCAAACTGCAGTCTTGTCGCACCACTCCCTAGCGTTCTGGAACATCCGAAGCCAGGGTGCGGAGATAAGGTTCTGCCATTCCTTTGGCAAATGAGGGATTTGCCAGAGCCGGACAGTTCGTTCGGGATGGAGCATGAATGCAAGATGCCTGCCATCCGGACTTGTGAGAGCGGCGAAGCCACCCTCTGAACCATTCGGGTTGTAAGGATAGGCTTCTGTCGCCGTTCCGTTCGGGTCAACATAAACAATCGGGACGAGGTTTCCATCCACGGCAAGCTTCCGGAGCGCGGCATTCGGGAAAACAAGTCTCCCTTCGCCATGCGCGCAGAATGCGCCGAGGATTGAACCTTCCATACCGGAAAGCATGATGGACGGGCTCTTCTGGATTCGTACCCGCACCCATCTTGCTTCGAACTTTCCGGAACGATTGTGTTTGAAGCGTGGTTGATGTCGTTCCTGTGCATCTTTGAACGGCACCCATCCAATCATCGGTTCGAGCTGACAGCCGTTGCACACGCCGAGTGAGAAAGTGTCGGGACGAGCGTAGAACTCGTCGAACATCTTTTTCAGTCTCCGCTTCTGGTTAATTTTCTCGGCCCATCCGCGCGCGCTGCCGAAGGTGTCTCTGTGCGAGAATCCTCCGACAAAAACTACGCCTCGGAAAAGGCTCAAATCAATTAATCCATACAAAAGGTCGGTCATGTGAACTTCCATCGTCCTGAACCCCGCGTTCTTCAGTGCGTCGTGCATTTCCACTTCGCCGTTTGAACCTTCGTCCCGAATGACTGCCACCCACGGCTTTTCCTTTGCATACAGGAATTTCCGAAGGGTAGGAGTTGGAACGAAGGATAAATGATGACGAAGTGAAAATGGCGATGCACTCTCGGCGATCCGGTGACGAAGTTCTTCGCGAGCAAGCTCGGGAGGAACTTGTTCTTCGGAAAGCCGTGCTGAAGTGGCTTCGAACCATCCGCGAAGAACACCGTTGCCTTCGTTGAGGACAGTTCTGCCATTTACAGCAACGCGTACCCGTTTCTCTTCTTTGGTTGTACCGATTGGGCGGAGAGGAAGCTTGTGGCGTTTGCAGATTTCTTTGAGCTTGGCCGCAGAAACTTCATCGTTCGCACACTCGACTACGACGCCGCACTCTTCATTGAAAAGCGTAGCGTTCGCGGAAGCAGTACTCTTCATATTGATGTCGATCCCGCAGTTGCCGGAAAGCGCCATCTTGACGAGCGTTGTGATAATCCCGCCATCGGTTCGCAGATTTCCGGAAAGGATTGCTCCTTCGCGGATCATGTCCTGCGTGGCCGAGAGGATGGATTTGAGCAGTCGGAAATTGACATCCGGCGCATCATCGCCGATCTGGTCGAGCGACTTCAAGAGCGCTGATCCGCCGAGGCGTTTCTTTCCGCCCGAGAGATCGATGTAATAGAGCGTACTCTTGCCAGGCGCCTTGAGATCGGGAGTAATGACCTTGCGGATGTCCGGTACAGTTACATAGCCGGCGATGACGATCTGCATCATGGACTTCACGAGCTTGCGGAGCATCTTCAAAGCAAGCGACGAAGAATCTTTGCCGCCGACTTCTGGTATGCACATCTTGATCATTGCATCCGAGAGCGCGGTGACCGAATCGTACAAGTCAGCGCCTTCTCCGGGAAGTTTGACCGGACCCATCCAATTCACTCGGCAGTTGATGTCGAGCGGACTGGTCATAAGCACCCACATGATGCTGAGCACCATGTCTGCAAATGATTTCCGAGCCCCGCGTCCTGGATCAAGAAGTAGAACATTGGGAGACTGTCCCATTGACGTTGCGCCGCCCGCCACATCTTTGTGCGAGAAAGCAACAACACCAAGAGGTGACACAGGAAGCTGAAGCTCCCCACAACAGTCGCCCCTTGCAACGAGCCCGCCGACGGAACCATCCACCTTGTCACGCAGGAAGCTGAAGAAGCCGATTTCCGGCATTTTCGCTATCCTTTGAAGAGCGTCACGCACGGTAAGTCCACGCGGAATGCTCGGGGGAATGGTATTGCGGACGATATGGTTGGACTCAAACGTGCGCTGCGGGAGTTTCTTCAACATATCCCGGAGCGTGAGGTCAACCAGTGGTTCCTTTTCATTTCCATCGAGGCCGATGACCGTGAATTTCCCGTCGCCGGTAATTCTTCCCAAGACTTCCATCGGGCAGTTCTCGCGTTTGCAGATGCGCTTCAAAAGCGCGAGATTCTCTGCATAGACGAGGACGCCGACGCGTTCCTGGTATTCGGCGCAGAAGATTTCCGTCTCGGACATCGTCTTGTCACCTTGTCGTATCCGGGCGAGGTAAATCTTTCCTCCGGCCGGATAGATGAGTTCGGAAATGATATTGCATACGCCGCCGGCACCTTGGTCGTGGATACAGACGAACGGATTGCGGATTCCCTGTTCAGAGCAGGAGCGGACGATGTTGAACATCTTCTTTCCCATCTCGCCGTCGCCGCGCTGAACTGAATTCAAATCCACATCAACTCGTGATACGCCGCCGATAAGACTTGAAGCGGCGCCTCCGGCGAAACCGACAGGGAATGCTCCACCACCGAACTGGACTATGTACATTCCTTCTCTCGCTTTTCGCTTTCTTAGGTTGACGTGCTGAATTTTCCCAATTCCGCCGCTATAGATGACAGGTTTGAGTGATTCACGCCGACCTTCCCACGGAGTGTTGTAGCCGCCGGTTCTGACGCGGATAAGGATGCACGGCTCGCCAACTTCGTTGGCATAACCGAAGACACCGTCACTCGCTTCGATCAGGATGTCCTTTGGCTTCATCTGTGGGTAGTTGTAGGTCCAGTACGGATGTTCGCCCGGGATCCGATAACCCCTGGGGTGAAGCTCGCCGGTATGGAAGAGGGCAGTCGAGGCGATCATGAGAGAACCGCGTCCTCCCGCCACATTGTCCCTCTCTCTTCCTCCGGTGTCAGTCAATCCTCCTTGATATGCCGCAATGAGACAAGGATGATTGTGCGTTTCTGCCGTAAAGGTCAAGTGATAGATACACTTTCGTGACACCGTTTCACTTGGCTTGTCCGGCTCGAGCGCAACCAACCGTTCGACTCGGAAGCCCCTCATGGCGCTTACGTTGTCGTCGAATGCGAGAAGGCAGTTTCGCCGTCCGCAAACCTCGAGAGGTTTGCGGACAAGCTCGAAAAGCGTTTCGCGCATGAGCTTGCCGTCAATCTTCTGCAGAGCAAACAGGAAGCCGTGCCGACAATGTTCCGAAGTGGCATTTGCCCAACCGGCGATGGTGGTAAGGAATGGATCTTTACCTCTGCGCCTGCAGACTTCTACGAAATAGCGCATGCTTTCCATATCCATACCGAAACCGTATTGCTTGTTGACCGGAATGAGCGCCTCGATCCCTTTTTCAAGAATAGGGTAACGAGGTGTCTCGGGGCGTTCCTTTCCCGTCTCGAAAGATTCGAGGATTTTTCTGTAGATCTCCTCGACCTTTCGATCGAAAGCCCTGTCGTCATTTAGGATGTCTCCTGGCCGGCCGCGGACGCGGCGAGCCATTTCCACGCGCCTGATCTTAGTGATGCCGAGCGCCCGGAAAATAGTGACTCCATTGGACGAGTGAGGCGTTTCAAATGAGCGCCGGGGTCCAATCTCTGTGACGTTCCTACCACGAAAAGCCGGGCGATGGGTCAAACCTTCCGGTTTGTCGCTATCGCGAAGAACCCGCACCACTTTTGCCATTTCGAACTTTGAGAGCGGCTGTTTGCTCTCAATGTAGAAATGCAGTTGCACCGTCTTCTTGTCCGTCGCCTTGTAGAAATGATTCATGGCCACCATGACTGTGTTTCCTTTCTGTAAAAACGTGAAAAGAGCAAAAAGAGCCAGTACTACACTAGATCCACACTATCACTTTCAAGTATGCATTTCAAAGCCAATATAATATGAAAGGATTTAATTTAAAATGTGATAAAATGTAGCCGTGTCTGTAACAAAGACAATCCTTTTTCTTTTTGTAACAGTCTTCCTGGTTTCGGGAGTTTTTATTGCGTATCCGCATTTTGCTAAGGCAGATTTAACTGCAGACGCAGTGCAGAAGCGTGAAGATGCACTTAAGGCACAGCTTGCGGAGCTTACAGCAGAGATAGCTCAAAAACAGGCGCTTCTTGACGCCAAGCACGGGGAATCAGCATCTCTTCAGAGAGACATCGCACTTCTCAATGGAAAAATCGATAAAGCCAAGTTGAGCATAAAAGCGAGCGATCTTATTTTGGAGCAATTAAGCAATGATATCGGGATCAAATCGCAGACAATATCTACTCTCGAAGATCGAATAGCAAAAAATAAAGAATCACTCGCTGATCTTTTGCGAAAAACAAATCAGACAGAAAATAATTCTCTCGTTGAAATGATCTTGAATGATCAATCAATTTCGGACTTTGTGTCAGACCTCGATTCGTTTGATTCCATTAAGAGTTCTCTTCGAGATCTCTATTTCCAGATAACTGATCAAAAACAAACAACCGAAACGGAAAAGCAGTCGCTTGAGGAAAAAAGCAAGGAGGAGGCAGATGCGAAGGCTATTCTTGAGGAACAGAAAGCGCAGGTCGAGCTGAACCAAAAGGCAAAAAATGATCTCTTAACCGTCACGAAATCGCAAGAACAGAATTATGCTTTAGCTGTGGCGCAGAGACAGAAACAAGCGGCTGCAATACGGGCGGCACTTTTCCAACTTCAGGGTACTGCGGCAATTCCATTCGGCACTGCTCTTGAATATGCAAACTTTGTATCCCAAAAGACCGGGGTTCGGCCCGCATTTCTACTTGCAATCCTTACCCAAGAAACAAATCTCGGGCAGAATGTGGGGACTTGTAATAGGCCAGGGGACCCTCCCTCGAAACAGTGGAAAGCGATTATGCCCGGACCAGGAGATAAATCAAGCAGAGATGACGAATCGGCTTATTTGAGTATAACTTCGAAGCTTGGCCTCGATCCCGATAGTATGCCGCTCTCGTGTCCATGGAAAGGAGGGTGGGGAGGAGCGATGGGACCAGCACAATTTATTCCGACCACGTGGCTCGCTTTTGCGGGAAGGATCGCTCCGCTTCTTGGTGTTGATACGCCAAATCCATGGGCGCCGAAGGACGCGTTTATGGCCTCGGGAATTTATCTTGCTGATTTGGGAGCGAATAAGGGAGGTTTCAGCGCAGAAAATGTCGCTGCTCTCAAGTACTACGCTGGAAGTAATTGGTATAAAAAAGCGAATGCTTTTTACGGCACTCAAGTTATGGCGAAAGCATTAAGTATCCAGACGACGATGATTGATCCTCTGCAGAATCTCTAATTTTTGGTTTACGATTTTTCGTGGAGGCCTATGCGATACATCCGGTCTCCGTCGCCAGTAATGAAAGTGAGATATTTTCCCTGTTCCGGGAAATTTGTCTGATCATCTCCCTCTGGTGAATGCGATGTATCTAGTTGTATGTTTATGCCGCTTCTATCCGACAAAGCGTCGCTAATTCTTCTTTTCGTTTCTTCGTCCGATTTGACATAGAAAGCCACCAGCGCCTCTGTTTAAGTACCCAATTTCGGCTGTTCGATAAGTAATCTTTCAAAATCAGGGACCTTTCGATAAAGCATTTCCATAAGTTCTTTTGTTGTTGTAGGCGGTTGTTCCAAAATAATTGTCGGCCGCTCATTTCGTGCCTCGATTTCAGTTTCTTCGTTTTGTCCTACATTTATTGATTCGGTATTCATAGGTTTTATTATATCTGAGGAACTTTGACCCCGCAAAGATAGCTGTTTGCCAAGGAAAGTTAGTTCTGCTATAGTATCCGAGCTATGCAAAAAGAGATACATCCAACATATTTCCCAAATGCCAAAGTAAAATGCGCCTGTGGCAAAACCTATACTGTCGGCTCGACCCGAGAGGCTTTTGAAGTTGAAATCTGCTCTTCTTGCCATCCATTCTATTCTGGTTCAGAAAAAATCATCGACACTGCGGGACGAGTTGAGAAATTCAAGGCTCGAAAGGCAAAGGCGGGAGATACTACTAAGAAGGCAAAGACTTCAGCAAAATAACTCGATACAAAACGAAAAAATCCGACGGCTGTTTTGGCCGCGGATTTTTTCTTATCTTTAAGGTAAAATTACGACTATGGATTTAAAAATCTACAAAGAAAATCACAAAACAAGCTTTCTTGCTTCTGAATATGAACGTCTAGATCGTGAAGAGGCGGGACTTTTGGCTATGATCGAAAAAGATCCTTCTTATAAAGATCTCGCAGAAGATGATTTGAAAGGCATGCGAGAACAGAAAGAGAATCTTTTGAAACAGATGAATGAAATTTTGGAAGGGGACAAAGCCGAAGAAGAATTTCCGAATGAAGTTGTTCTTGAAATCCGTGCCGGAGCGGGAGGGGATGAAGCCGCGCTTTTTGCCGAGGAATTGTCTCGAATGTATGGAAAATATGCAGAGTCTCGAAACTGGTCATTTCTTCCACTCGATGAGTCTCAAAGCGCGCTTGGTGGCTACAAAGAAGCTACATTTGAAATGCGAGGAAAAGAAGTCTACAAAACCATGCGATTTGAGACTGGAGTGCACCGAGTTCAGCGTGTTCCTGCAACCGAAAAAATGGGACGCGTACATACCTCAACCATTTCCGTCGCGGTACTTCCAATTCGTAAGAAATCAACGGTCGTGATTAATCCTACCGATATTGAAATGGAATTTTCCAAATCTGGCGGGAAGGGAGGCCAGAACGTGAATAAAGTGGAGACCGCAGTGCGACTCGTTCATAAGCCGACAGGGCTTGAAGTGAAATGTACGAATGAACGAAGTCAGGGACGAAACCGAGAAAAAGCGATGTCGATGCTTATTGCCAAGCTCGAAATGCTTCAGGAAGAACAGGATGCGAAAAAATACTCGGCAAATCGTAAAAATCAGATCGGAACAGCCGACCGTTCCGAGAAAATCCGCACTTATAATTTTCCGCAAAATCGTATTACCGACCATCGCCTAAAGAAGTCCTGGTACAGCTTGGAAAAGATAATGACGGGCGAATTTGAACCGATTGCTGAGGCTATGATTAAGGGTGAAATTGGAAATGAGGAGGAGGGGGAGTAATTTGCATTCTTCATCTCAATCTGCTAGACTTTTCCTCCATGACAGGCGTTATGAATGACACCAAAAACAGTGCAGTAATCGAGGGTCTTTTCAAGGCTGGCGCTCATTTTGCCTACTCAAAGTCACGACGACACCCATCCGTAAAATCCTATATTTTCGGGGCTAAAAACAAGGTTGAAATCTTCGATCTTGAAAAAACAGCTGAACTTTTGGAGAAAGCAAAGGCTTTTGTAAAACAACTTGGAAGTGAAGGAAAACAGATCTTTTTTGTCGGTGGAAAGCCGGAATCTCGAGATGTTATGAAAAACGGCGCGATCTCGATCGGAATGCCATATGTTGCTGGACGATGGATCGGAGGTTCGCTTACAAACTTTGGCCAGATCCGAGGACGAATCGACAAGATGCTTAAGCTTATGGACCAACGAGAAAAAGGAGAGCTTGCAAAATATACAAAGAAAGAACGGCTTCTTATCGATCGAGAAATTGCAAAATTGAATCTCTTTTTCTCCGGAATGGTGCTCCTCAAGGGAATGCCACAGGCTGTTTTTGTAATTGATCCTCGAAAGGAAAAAATTGCCGTAGATGAAGCAAAAAAAATGAATATTCCTGTTATCGCGCTTCTTGGTTCTGACTGCGATATTTCTGAAGTTGACCACGCTATCGTCGGCAATGACGCATCGCTGGGAAGCATCAAATTCTTTGTAGACCAGCTTGTGAAGGCCTACCAAGAAGGAAAATCTTCGGCTAAGACTGCTTAATAGCTTCTCTAAAGGACTCTGTTCTTTGAGATTTTTTATAGTTTTTTATCATGATCACCACTGAACAAATCAAAGCGCTTCGAGATGAAACAGGAATTTCTATTATGCAATGCCGAAAGGCTCTTGAAGAAGCGGGAGGAGACAAAGAAAAAGCTCTTATTATCCTTAAGAAAAGAGGGGGCGATATCGCAGCCAAGAAAGCAGATCGAAGCCTTGGAGCAAGTATTATTTCCTCTTATGTTCATGGAACAGGAAAAGTCGGCGCTCTTGTCGAACTTTCTTGTGAGACAGATTTCGTAGCAAAAAATGAGGAGTTTAAGACGCTTGCCTATGATATTGCCATGCATGTTGCCGCGATGAATCCAGAATTTCTGAAAAAAGAGGATATTTCAGAGGAGATGAAAAAGAAAGCGACTGAAATTTTTGAAAAAGAAATTGTCGGAAAGCCGAAAGATATGCAGGCAAAAATTCTCGAAGGAAAAATCAATGCTTATTTTAAAGACAAGATTCTTCTCGAACAGCCATTTATAAAGAATCCCGAAATTACCATTGGCGGGCTTGTACAAGCCGCAATTCAGAAGTTTGGCGAGAAAACCGAGGTCATGCGTTTTGTGCGATTTGGTTCTCTTGAGAAATAAAATTATCTATGCTCTTTCCGCTCACATCTTTTGTCCTTTCATTTGTGTGCATCGCGATCCTTGTCGGTCACAAGCTTTTTGAAATGTCTAAGCGTGAGACGGTCTTCTCAAAAATGAGAGGAAAAGTTGATGCGGTAGTTTTGGAAAATATTTCGATTATGAAAAACCATGCTCAAGTGCTTGAGCAGGGGACAATCAGGAAATTTTTTAAGATCTTTTTTGTTTCTGTCGCAGAAGCTTTTGTCCATATAAATAAGAGCATTTCGGAGAAGTGGAATCATTTCTTTCATTCTTTAAAGACGGGCGCGGTAAAGAAGAGTGACGGAGAAGTTTCCTTGTTTTTGAAAGATATTTCTCGTGACAAGAAAGGTGGCGGAGGAGAGAAAAAAATGTAGAATGGAGGTTGTTCTCGTAAGAAATATATAAGTTTTGTTACAATTTGTTCGTGCCTGGTCTCAGATTCCCTCACGGGAAGTCTGATGCACGAAATTTGTGTGGCAAATTTCGCCGGCATAGCTCAGTTGGTAGAGCGCCACTTTTGTAAAGTGGATGTCCGGGGTTCGAACCCTCGTGCCGGCTCCAAAATAATTTCTCATTTTCTGTTTTTATGGACTACACTCGAACACCCTACTACACAGCAGGACAAGCAAAGGATCTTTCGGGGAAAGATTTTTGGCTCTACCGCTTTTTTGAAATTCTTCCCGGATTTTTGGCATGGGCAACTCTTTTAGGAGCTCTCGTCCTATCATATCTCGCTCCATTTTACGCGGCGTTTTTTATTATTGCCTTTAATCTTTATTGGGTTTTAAAAAGCGGATATCTATCTTTGCATCTTTGGCAAAACTGGAAGCACTTGAAGACATCGCTCTCGATGGACTGGCTCGAGATGTTGTCTCCCTTTAAATATACCCGGATTGTTCATCTGGTTATTTTGCCTTTCTATAAAGAATCTTTTGAAATTGTCGAGACAAATATAAAATCGCTTCTTTCCGCCCGCGGGAATAAAAAGAAAATGGCGGTTGTGCTTGCCGTCGAAGCTCGCGCGGGAAACAGCGCTCTCGAAATTACTGAAAAAATCAGAGCTCCCTATGGAAGGGAATTTGGTTTTTTTATCGTAACAGTTCACCCGAGCGGAATTCTTGGAGAGATGGATGGGAAAGGCTCTAACATCGCGTATGCTGCTGAAGAGGCGCGCAAACGCATTCTCGATGCGAATGGAATTCAGTATGAAGATGTTCTTGTTTCTGCATTCGACATCGACACGATTGTCTATCCAGATTATTTCCTCTGTCTCATGTGGCATTTTCTTACCACAGAAGACAGGCTGCATGCTTCTTATCAGCCAGTCCCTTTTTATAATAATAATATGTGGCAAGCCCCCGCCTTATCTCGTGTAGTGGCGACTTCGGGGAGTCTCTGGCAGATGATTCAGCAGGAAAGACCGGAGCGTCTCACTACATTTTCTTCACACTCCATGCCTTTTATGGCTCTTCGAGAAGTGGGCTACTGGCAGAAAAATATTGTGTCAGAGGATTCGCGTATTTTCTGGAACGCTTTTCTTGCGTATGACGGCAATTATAAAGTCGTGCCGATTTCGTATCCGCTTTCCATGGATGCAAATCTCGCGCCAAAATTTTGGGAGACTTTGAAAAATGTTTATAAACAACAGCGCCGATGGAGTTGGGGAGTCGAGAATCTTCCATATATTCTTACTGGTTTTATAAAAAATCCTCGCATACCGCTTCCGAAAAAAATAAAAATCACGCTCCTTGAGCTTGAACGCGCATGGTCGCTTGCGACAAATCCAATTCTCCTCTTTCTTTTCACATGGACGCCGATTCTTCTCGGAGGAAGGCTTTTTAATAGCACTTTGCTCTCGTATAATCTTCCGGTCGTTTCAAGAGACTTGACCCTTCTCGGAATTCTCGGAATTTTACTTTCTGCAATTATTTCAATATCATTTTTACCTCCAGCTCCTAATAGCAGTTCGACAAGGGCTAAGTCCATTATGTTTCTTCAGTGGGTGTTTGTTCCTATCACGCTTCTTGTTTTCGGCTCAATTCCTGCCCTTGAATCTCAGACAAGACTGATGCTTAGCGGCAGATTCCGTCTCGGCTATTGGGTCACTCCCAAACATAGAAAAACCGGGCAAATTTTATCGCTGTAAAAAAGGCTCATTTTGTGTATAATGTTGTCTATATGCAGCATATGTCACTTCTCAAAAGAAGGCTCTATTTCTATTCTTTTTGTCTTGTTTTTTTTATAGTGATTCCGATACTTATTTTCTACGCAAACGGATATCGACTGACGAAAGACTGGCAAATTTCCGAAACGGGCGGAATTTATGTATACGCATCGGAGAGTTATGCGGATATTTCTCTTGATGGAGTAAAGAGGGCGCAGAGCGGGATTTTCCAGCGGGGAGTTCTTCTTGATGGTCTCAAAGCCGGCACATATGCTGTTACTGTATCAAAAGATGGTTTTTTTTCTTGGAAAAAAGATCTTTCTGTGAAAAATGGGCTTGTGTCAGAAGGTCATCCATTTCTCATTTCTGATCATTTGGAAGTCGTCTCGATTCCTGAACTTGCTACGAGCACTCTCTCCACGAGTACCAAAGTGAAGAACCCTGATTATGCAGGTGCTTTACTCCTTTTTCAAAAACAGCCCTTAAAAGCAGGCGTCGCTACCACGACACCTTATGGGGATAATGCTCTCATAAATGGAAATCTTGTTGTTTCTGAAAAAGGGGACACCATTTATGCCCTCTGGCTTGGCGATACCAACTCAATGCCTTATTTTTTCTGTAACCAGGCTGTCTGCGATGCAAACACCAGCGCAACATCAACAATATACACGTATGCATTGCCGAAATCTCACATCGATTTTTTGCCTGGAAGAAATGATGTGATTCTCGTGTCTACTGCAGAGGGGATAGACGCTGTAGAACTCGACACGAAAGAGCCTCAAAATATTGTTTTGGTATATCCAACAAAAACGGCAGACTTTCGAGTTTCAAGTGGAGTTTTATATATAAAAGACGGTACGGAGATATCAAAGATAAATTTGTAATATAATAGAGATATGGAAAAATCGCATCCTACAGGGTATCTTCATCCGATTACGCAGACAATCCGAGAGGCGGTTTCTATTTGGAATGATCTTGGTTTTGAGGTTGCTGAAGGGCCGGAGATTGAAAGCGAGTACTACAATTTCGATGCTCTTAATATTCCTGCTGATCACCCTGCTCGAGACTTATGGGACACATTCTGGCTCAAG
The DNA here is from genome assembly GCA_028710915.1 of Minisyncoccota bacterium. GTDB lineage: Bacteria > Patescibacteriota > Minisyncoccia > Phycocordibacterales > JAQTLZ01 > JAQTLZ01. Next base: position 24,213 of record JAQTTF010000002.1, read on the forward strand.
CCTATAAAAGATCGGAAACTCTTGCGCACTCATACATCGCCTGTCCAAATTCGATTTATGGAAAAGCATAAAAATAATTTGCCAATCCGTATTATTGTTCCTGGGAAAACTTTTCGCCATGAGGCAACTGACGCTACGCATGAAGCGCAATTTTTCCAGATGGAAGGACTTGCAGTCGGCAAGGGAATTACCCTTGCAAATATGAAATCAGTTCTCATTACGTTTTTTAAAAAACTCTACGGTCCAAATGCAGAGGTTCGATTTCGGCCAAGCTTTTTTCCGTTTACCGAACCATCTGTAGAGATTGATGTCTCGTGTTTTAAATGTCTAGGAAAAGATGCGCATTGCCCTCTCTGCAAAGGCACGGGATGGATTGAAGTTATGGGTGGAGGAATGGTCAATCCGAAAGTACTTCTCAATGTCGGCATTGATTCGAAAAAATACACAGGTTTTGCTTTTGGTTTCGGCCTTGATCGTCTTGTAATGCTCAAATATGGCGTAGATGATATCCGTTCGCTCTATTCGGGCGATCTGCGCCTCTGGCAACCTCTATGAAATCTTCTTCTCGAATCGAGAGCGACTCCATGGGAGAAATGAAAGTTCCTGAAAGCGCATACTACGGCGCTGAAACTGCACGCGCAGTTTTAAATTTTCCGATAAGCAATCTTCGATTTTCGAAAAGATTTATTTCTGTTCTTGGACTCATTAAAAAACATTCAGCGAGAACGAACCTCTCCCTTGGTCTTTTGTCTAGAAACACATCTCTCGCGATTCAGAAGGCTTCGGATGAAGTTTTTCAAAATAAGCTTGATTCGTATTTTGTCGTTGATATCTTTCAGACTGGTTCCGGCACTTCAACCAATATGAATGCAAATGAAGTCATCGGGAATCGCGCGGGTGAAATTCTCGGCGGCAAAAGGGGTGAAAAGAAAGTGCATCCCAATGATCATGTGAATCTCGGCCAATCAAGCAACGATGTTGTCCCGACTGCTATTCATATTGCGGGACTTTACGAAATAACTCATTCGCTTCTTCCTGCCCTTACAGAATTGCATGGAGCTCTTCTTAAAAAATCAAAAGAATTTAAAAATGTTTGGAAAATTGGGCGTACTCACCTTCAGGATGCGGTACCAATGACACTTGGGCAAGAGTTTGGCGGGTATGCGAGTCAAATAGAAAATGCCACTTCAAGGCTCTTGGAAACAAAAAATGTTTTAGAAGAATTAGCTTTGGGCGGTACGGCTCTCGGAACTGGCGTGAATACGCACAAGGAATTTGCAAAACGCACAATTGTGGGAATTGCGAAAGAATTAAAATTAAATCTTCGAGAAACAAAAAATCATTTTAGTGCGCAATCGAATATTGATGCAGTTATTGAAGTAAGTGGAGCTTTACGAGGAGTTGCTATCGCTACGGTAAAAATCGCGAGTGATATTCGACTTCTTGGTTCCGGTCCGCGAGCTGGACTTGGCGAAATTATTTTGCCCGCAACTCAACCCGGTTCTTCCATTATGCCCGGCAAAGTAAACCCAGTTATGTGCGAGATGGTCATTCAAGTCGGTGCGCAAGTCATTGGAAATGATACTACTATTGCGTTTAGCGCTACGCAGGGAAATTTTGAACTCAACACAATGTTTCCTGTTGTTGCGTATAATTTTCTGCAATCAATTGACTTACTTACCAACGCGAGTCATGTTTTCGCAAAACGCTGTATTTCGGGAATAAAGGCGAATAAAAAAGTATGCGAAGCAAATATCGAAAAAAGCCTTGCTCTCGCAACATTTCTTGTCCCAGCTCTTGGTTACGACGTATCAGCTAAGATCGCAAAGGTTGCTCACGAAAGTGGCCGGACAATTCGAGAAGTAGCGCTTGAAATTTCGGGTTTAAACAAGAAACAGATTGATACACTTTTGAAGTTTCGAAATTAATCATTTTACGCTAAACTTCTCTTATGCTTATCTCTTATAAATGGCTCTCGATGTATTTTGACAAGCCCATTCCTTCGCCGGAAGAGGCAGCGAAGCTTTTTACTTTTCATGCATTTGAGGTGGAGGGGATTGAGAAAAAAGGAGAAAATGTGACGCTTGATGTGAAGATCCTTCCAGATCGAGCGCATTACTGCCTTTCACATCGGGGAGTCGCAGGGGAACTTTCTGCTATCACTGGAATTCCGCTCAAGAAAATGGAACCAAAAGTTTTTCCGATTGCGAAAGTTCGCGATCTAAAAATTAAAATTACCGAGCCGAAACTATGCCGACGATATATGGGTCGGGTGATTGAAAATGTTGAGGTCACTGAATCGCCGAAATTTTTGCGGGACGATTTAGCCGTCGTCGGCCAGCGACCGATCAATGTCGTTGTTGATAATGGAAACGGCGCGATGTTCGATGTCGGTCAGCCGCTTCACGCTTTTGATGCAGATAAAGTTGCGGGAGGAATTACGGTGCGACTGGCAAAGAAAGGCGAGAAAATTACCACGCTTGATAACAAAGATGTCGTACTTGATGCAGAAACGCTTATTATTGCGGATGATGATGGTCCGCTTGCTATTGCGGGGGTAAAAGGCGGAAAGCGTGCGGAAGTGACGAAGGAGACGAAAAATCTCATTCTAGAATCTGCCAATTTTGAACCGACCAATATCAGAAAAACCGCGACTCGGCTCGGCATACATACCGATGCTTCCAAGCGATATGAAAATGAGATCACGCCGGACTTGACCTCAAGCGGAATGGAGATGCTCACTTTCTTTCTCCAGTACTGTATCAAAAGCCCATTCAAAATTGGACCGGTAGTTGATGTCTACCCGAATCTTGCAAAGCAGACGGTTATCGAATTCGATCCGGCTTTGCCAAGCAGAGTTTTGGGGGTAGAAATTGATGAGCAGAAAATTATTGAACTTTTGAATCGACTTGAAATCAAGATTGAAAAGAAAGGAAAAAATCTTTTGCTCGCCATTCCATTTGTTCGTCTTGATCTCCAAATTCCTGAAGATGTCGTCGAAGAAATCGGCAGACTTTATGGATATGAGAATATAAAGCCGGAGCCGATGGAGAAGCTCGAGAAATCTCCTGCTATAAACAAAAATCTTTATTATCAAAATAAAATTCGCGAAATTCTTATAAATCTCGGCTATATCGAAGTCTATACCTACGCACTTCAGCAAAATGGGGAGGTTGAATTGGAAAATCCGCTTGCTTCTGACAAAGCGTTTTTGCGGAAGGATTTGTCTGCACTCCAAGCAAGTCTCGACGCTAATGTCCTGAATGCTCCGCTTCTTGCTATTTCTGATGTTCGGATTTTCGAGATTGGAAAAGTATTTGAGAAAGGTGGAAGGGAACACACCGCTCTTGCTATTGGTTTTTCTCCATCACAGAAAAAGAAGCGAGAAGAAATAATAAAAACAGAATTTGATACAATCGCCTCTGCATTGAAAAAGGGAATTGGAGATGCTCCAAAGGCTCACAATTTAACTTCAAATGTTATGGAAGCGAATCTCGATGAATGTGTCACAAAGCTTCCGGAACCAAAAGAATATGATTTTGCCAAAGCGACTGAAGTCGTTTACAAAAAACCATCAGCATATCCATTTATTGTCCGCGACGTTGCGCTTTTTGTTCCTTCATCTGTGACGCCGGAAGAAGTCGAGAAGATAATCAAGAACGAAATAGAAGATTTGGCAGTGAAAGGCCCGACACTCTTTGACACCTTTGAGAAAGACGGCAAAAAGTCTTTGGCATTTCGCACGGTTCTTCAATCCTACGAAAAAACGCTTTCAGATGCAGAGGCAAATGACGTTATGAAAAAAGTTTACTCTGCATTGGAGGGAAAAGGTTGGACAATAAGATAAAAACAAAAGCTTTCGAAAGTGTGTTACTTTCGAAAGCGTGCCTCATCATCTCTGTCGCTTCGTTGCGAGAGAGATGCTTATGAGGGCGAAAGGGAAACTGCTAGACGCCTTTTCTCGTGTCTGCTTGCTGCAATCTCCGGCTGTCGGTTGCCGGACGGACACAGGCGTTTTGCCAGAGCTCGCGATTTTATCCGTGCGATCTCTGTTGTCGGTTCTCCTTCCGCCAGAGCGTAGTAGAGAAATCGAGCCATGACCTGCCGCGTTGTAAGCATTTTCCTGCCCTCGAGAAGTTGACAAAGGTGCGAAATGAAAACAGTCCTTTTCAAACTATACACATACAGTGAAAAATTCTGCAACCAATTTTGTGTATAAACCTGTGTAAAAGTTGTGGATTTTTCGATTTTCTTGTGGATAACGTTTTTTTGTGTCTCTTTTATAAAGAAATAAAGAGTTAAGAAATAAAAAAAGCAGCGCCGAAGCACCGCGTATCACCAGAGATTAATCATTAGCCAGTTAAGGTCCGTTGTTTTCTTTTCCGACGAAGAGATCGAGTAGGAAGTTCCCAGTGATCGAGGCCGCGACCATGGTCATTCCGACTCCCAAAGAAAACAGGACGAAAGCCTTCGTAAGCTCCACTTGTACGCCCAACATTCCGCGAGCGTATTCAATGAGCAGAGCAAACGGCGTAAGCCAAAACGCCAAAAGAATCCTGCGTAGCCATTTCATCGTAAGCCCTCCGTTGGGACCAATTTCCCAATTAAAAATATAATAAAGAAATTAGAAAAAGTCAAATTTTTTAGACTCGAAACTATCCCCAGAAAGCTACAAAAATGCTTTCATTTTAAGGCTAAATTTGATATAATAAGAGTACCAAACAGGGTGTTTTTTATTGGTAAAAGCTCTCAAAATGGCTCCAAAAGTGGCAGAAGAAAAGATAAAGAAGAATAACGGCTATACAGCGCAAGACATCACTGTTCTGGAGGGTCTTGAGCCTGTCCGAAAGCGCCCTGGAATGTATATCGGTACCACAGGACCAGACGGACTCCATCACTTAATCACTGAAATTTTCGACAACTCACGCGATGAGGCGATGGGTGGTTTTGCCAATGATATTGAGATTGTGCTGTTACCTGGAAATAAAGTGCGGGTGACTGATAACGGCCGAGGAATCCCAGTGGACGTCCATAAATCTACAAAAGTTTCTGCACTTGAAACGATTATGACTACTCTCCACGCTGGAGGAAAATTCGGCGGAGAAGGGTACAAAGTTTCCGGAGGTCTTCACGGAGTGGGTGCATCTGTGGTGAACGCACTTTCTATTTATACGCAAGTGATCGTACATCGAGATGGCGGGAAGTACATGCAGGAGTATAAGCAGGGAAAGAAAAAGGCGGCGGTTAAAAAAATTGGTTCCTCAAAGCTTCATGGCACCATTGTCACTTTTGAACCAGATATTGAGATTTTCAAAGAAATTAAATTTGAGTGGAACAAAATCGTTTCTCATATGCGCCAGCAGGCGTACCTTGTGAAAGGCCTTAAAATCAGTGTCATTGATGCGAGGGAATCTAAAGATCTCGAAAAAGTTGATTTGTCAGACATCTTTTATTTCCGAGAACTTGGGCGAGATTATCCTTCATTTACTTTCTATTTCGAAGGGGGTCTCATGTCTCTCATTAAATTTTACAATCAAACTCAGAAGCCGATTCATAAAAATATTTTCTATGTCGAAAAAGAAGTCGATAATGTCGCTGTGGAAGTCGCGCTTCAGTATGTTGATGACATAAGCTCGCGCGTTTTGGCATTTGCAAACAATATTTATAACTCCGAAGGAGGAACGCATATTACTGGTTTCAAAACTGCTCTCACTCGAACACTTAATAATTATGGAAAAGGCGATAGTAAAAATAACGAAGATAATTTTACGGGAGATGATGTTCTCGAGGGATTGACCGCTGTCGTATCAGTAAAGATCCGCGAAATTCAATTTGAAGGTCAGACAAAAGCAAAGCTCGGGACTGTGGAAGCCCAATCAGCCGTGAGCTCTGTCTTTGGAGAGGCGTTTGCAGCATTCCTTGAAGAGCATCCAGATGATGGACGAGCGATTGTCAATAAAGTGATTTTGGCTCTTAAAGCGCGTAAAGCGGCTAAGGCAGCAAAGGACAGCGTCCTTAGAAAGGGAGCACTCGAAGGGATGACTTTGCCAGGAAAACTCGCGGATTGCCAAAGTAAAGATGCATCAGAATCGGAGGTATTTATTGTAGAGGGAGATTCTGCAGGAGGTACCGCAAAGACTGGCCGTGATAGGCGAGTGCAAGCCGTGTTGCCTCTTCGAGGAAAGATTTTGAATATTGAGCGGGCAAGACTCGATAAAATGCTTGCTTCAGAGCAGATCAAAAATCTTGTCGTCGCCGTGGGGACTGCAATCGGCGATACGTTTGATATTTCCAAACTTCGCTATCACAAAATTATTATTGCTACCGATGCCGATGTGGACGGCGCGCATATTCGCACTTTGCTTCTTACCCTTTTCTACCGCTACTTCCGTCCGCTTATTGATGGTGGATTTATCTACATTGCCCAGCCGCCGCTTTATAAAATAAAGAAAGGAAAAGAAATTCATTACGCCTATACTGACGAGCAGAAGGTGAAAATTATCGGTAAAGATGCTCCCGCAGAATTAGTTGAAGAAAGTTCTGAAGCTCTTCCGGAAGGAGATGAAGGTGAGGAAGATGAGGTAAAAGGAGGTACAGGTAAAAAAGCAGCGAAGATAGCAATTCAGCGTTACAAGGGTCTCGGAGAAATGAACGCAGAAGAACTTTGGGAGACCACGATGGATCCCGCTCGAAGAATTTTGAAACAAGTCCACATTGAAGACGCTCAAGAGGCAGACAAAGTATTCGATATTCTCATGGGCACGGATGTTCCAGCTCGTAAGTCGTTTATTCAGTCGAATGCAAAACTGGCGAATATTGATATCTAATTAGACAGAAAGCCCCGCGACCTTTTGGTCGCGGGGCTTTTGCATCTCTTTTAGTAGACAACCGGAATCGAGATGTGGAGAGAATTATTATTCTCGTTCAATTCTCGGATTCTATTATTTTGATCAAGAGTAATTGTGACGGGAGCGTTGTAGTTTGCAGAAGGGTAATAGGTCGGGTAAGAACTGTAATTATAATTGTAAGAATTGTTCGAAGTTATATTATCAAACCCGATTGTAAGCACGATCCTGTCTCCTGGAGCGAGAGAAGGTTCATATCCTGATGAGTAGAAACTGTCGGTATAAGAGGGGAGATTTGCGCTGAATGTCCAAGGACCGGTAGCTCCACCTCCGATATTTGAAACTTCAAACTGAACGGCCACTCTTTGGTTTGAAAGTATTTGTCCCGTTGGTGTAAATGCTCCTGTGTAAGGATCGAGAACTCCTACTCCTATTGCGCGAATGGTGAGGTCTGGCAATCCACCTCCGTAATATCCGTTTGTAGGAGGATAGTATGTGTTTGTGTTTCCGTATACAGAATTTCCGGTGACATTAAAATATACAGTCCCCGCATTATTGTTTTTATTTGATTCAGATACAAGTCCTCCTTCGTCGACGCTTATTGTGACCGGCTGTCGTCCGGTGAGAATGTTGTCGAATCCTACAGTAAACTCCATTCTTTCACCGGGAGCGAGTGAACGTTCAGTGGGCGAAGCGTACACGTCTTTGCCAAGAGATACGGGCATAAGCATAGTGAAATTCCATCCGCCAGAAGCTTTATCTCCAGAATTCACAACTTCAAATCGTACTGCGGCTCGTTCGCTTGCATCCATCGAGCTTCTCGCTGTGAAGACATTTGCATTTCGATCGATGACTCCTGTGCTCAAAACATGCAAGACCAAATCTGCTTTGCCATTCTGATTATATTGATTATAGGTGACGATCGGCGCTGGTGTAGGGCTTGTATATGAAGTAACGGGGGAAGGAGTCGGTGTTGGCGCTGGAGTGGTTACAATAACAATCGGAGTTGTTTTCGGAGTAGGGGATGTGCTTGTAGTAGGAGGAACTCCTTTTGGTTTAAAAATAGAAGAGACAGAAACTGAAACCGAAGCAAGAGAAGAGAAAATAGACGGTGCTATTTTAATCACCGCATAGCTGCCGACGATTATAAAGATAACAATAACTCCTATGAGGAAGCCTTTTTTGGCAAATTCTTTCACCTCGCTTTTTTTAGGAGGTTCTTCGTGAAAATTTTGACCCAAATCGGGATTTGGCTCGTTTGTGTCTGGTGTATCTGACATGGCGGTATTATATGATACTATTTATTTTCTGTCAACTATTTCTGGTCGGAACCAATTTTTCGTGATATATTCATGTGATGACGTTGGATCAAGGTAACAATATCATTGTCAAAAACAAGTTTCTATTTCTGGGAGTCTTTTTCCTTGTTTTTTTTGTGTCTTTCGGCGTTCTCTATTTTCTTGGATTTATACCTTCGGAACTTGCTCCGACAAATGAAGAGCCATCTCTTCCAAGTGGGGCGGTGAGCGATTCTTCTCCCGGCGCCTCGCCGATACCTTCAGGCGATGAGCCGCTTCGCATTGCTATTGCAAGCATCGGAGTCGATTCTCCTATACGAAATCCTTCAAGTACGGATACAGATGCGCTTGACGCTGAACTTCTGAAGGGTGTTGTGCATTACCCTGGTTCAGGGTTTCTAGGAGAGGGGAATATGTTTCTCTTTGGTCACGGATCAAATCTTCCCGTCATTCACAATCAGGCCTATAAAGTATTCACCCAGATAAAAAATCTCAAACAGGGCGATGTTGTGCACGTCTTTTCTCAAACCAAAGATTATTCTTACACGGTTTCGAAAGTGACTCTTGTGGATGCAAGTAACGCGCTTATAGATTTCTCTACAAAGAGAAATATGCTTACGCTTTCAACGTGTAATACCTTTGGTGCAAAACAGGAGCGCTATGTTGTTGAGGCGGATTTCTCCGGAAGCAAGGATTTGTAAATTTTTCTGGGTTTTCGTCATGTTCTCCTTTGGTCCGAAAGTACTTGACAATATTCTCTATATGCTATATAATGATAGTGTTAGTAACGAAAAAGGCTTAAAAACGGCTTCATTAATAGCTATTTAGGCGATTCAAAATATCATGCAAAACATTTTTTCAGTAAAAAATAATATGGCGAAAATAATGGCGGGCGCTCTTGTGCTTGTCGTCGCTCTTTTCTGTACAGTACTTCCTTCTATCGCAAAAGCTGATGATTATGGAAATGCTGATTACGGTACGACCTATAACGCTGATTATGGTACCTCCTACAATGCCGACTACGGTACAACTTACAATGCGGATTATGGCACGACTTATAATGCCGACTATGGTACTTCCTACAATGCGGATTATGGCAGTACTTATTCAGATAATACTGGCTGTACTGATTGCAATACAGCTAACTATTCTGACTATAATAATTACAACAGCGGTTGTACCGATGGTTGTGATACTAGCTATTATAACAATTACTCATACGACAGTGGTTGTTCTTATGGTTGTTATGGAAATTACAGCTATGGTTGTACTAGCGGATGCAATACTTATATTCCTCCGCATTACAATCCTCCTCACTACACTCCTCCACCAACTCCTATTCCGTATCCGCAACTTTCTGTTTCGTGTTCATCAAGTGACTCAAATATTCAGATTGGCGATTCTGTAACATGGAGAGCTAATGTGAATGGAGGAAATGGCAACTACTCATACAATTGGAGTGGCGATGCTTCTGGTTCTGGCCAGACAGTTTCAAGAACTTATAATAGTTCAGGAACAAAATATGCAACAGTTACTGTTACTTCCGGCAATCAAACGGGAAGTGCTACATGTAATACTTTTGTCGAAAATCAAAACAACAATAATCTCGACGCGTATTGTACTGCAAACGTCACTAACAACAATAATAACGGCGATCAGGAAGTACGATGGACCGTTTATCCTTCAGGTGGAAATGGCAACTATCATTACAACTGGAGTGGAACTGATGGGCTCGATGGAAGTTCACAAACTGTTTACAATACTTACTCAGATCAAGGAACAAAACGTGCAACAGTCGAAGTGACTTCAGATGGTCAAAGCATTACTCGGGATTGTTCAACGTATGTTTCTGTAGATAATAATCTCTCGTTCTCTTGTTATCCTGACAGGAATCAAGTAGCTCTCGGCCAGCAAATGAACTGGATCTCGAATGTTTCTGGTGGAAATGGAGACTACTCGTATTATTGGAGCGGCGCTGATGTGTTGAACACTAGAAATGAGACTGCTTCAGTCGTATACAATACGCCCGGTACGAAATATATGTCACTTCGAGTTTCTTCAAATGGAAGAAGCACGACTCGTTCTTGCGGATCAGTATTTGTTTCAGGCGTTGCAGGATTTTCTGGCGGGGTGACTGTTACCAGTAATCCTGTAGCAGCTCCACTTTCATCCGCGGTCTACCTTTCACAGGTTCCTTATACTGGACTGGAGCTTTCTTGGAAACTTGTCGCATTCGTCGGTGCTCTTATTCTCTGGAGCGTATGGATCGCATACTTCATTATTCGAAAGAAAGTATTGCGCAATATGGCAAAGGATACTGCAACGGTCTCTTCTCTTGAAGAAGAAGCGCGAAAAGAAAATGTGGTTATCTCGGAGGATGCTCTTCAGTCAGTTATAAAGCGTGCAAAAGCCGAAAAGGTGATTGCAAGCGAAGTCTTGAAGCGTGTAATTGCGAAAGCAAAAGCCGTCTCTGGAAATGATTCTTGGATCGCGCTTTCAAAAGAGAAACTTAATAATCTCTAATTAAATAGAAAACAGTCCCGCCCTCTCTAGAGAGGGCGGGACTGTTTTCGTGCCTATTTGTCCATAACGTATTAGTATAAAGGTATGAAAATCTTGGAGAAAATTATTTTAATTCCACTTTTTCTTATTGCTGTGGGAAGCGTTGCCTCCGGCACGTTTTATTTTTTCTCGTATTTTGCGGATCAATCTATTCCAGAAACTGCCGCTATTATATCTCTTCCAACACCGACTCCAGAAAAAGATGTGGAAATCGATGCAGTCGGAGACATTATGCTCTCTCGCACTGTCGCAAAAAGGATGAGGCAAAATGGGGACGACTACCCGTTTCGAAATATAAAAGATGAGATGGCTTCTGCGGATGTTGCTGTCGCGAATCTTGAAAATCCAATTACAGCCGGTAGGGAAATTCAAAATGGAGAAATGGTTTTGCGCGCGAACCCCGGAGCCGAGCTGACTCTCAAAGATGCTGGTTTTTCTCTCGTCTCTCTAGGAAATAATCATTCGATGAATTTTGGCGAGAAGGGAATTCTTGATACGATGCGCTTTCTTTCAAATGCAGGCATCCTCTTTGCCGGCGCTGGAGCAAATAGTATTGATGCGACAGCGCCTGTTTTCGTTGAAAAAAGCGGAATCAAATTTGCTTTTCTTTCTTATGTAGACAGTTCATTTACTCCCGCTTCGTATGAGGCCACATCCCTTAAACCAGGCGTAGCTTTTATGAACATTCCGGAAATGGAAGTTGCGGTGAGAGAAGCTAAACTGCAAGCAGATTTTGTAATTATTCTTATGCATGCGGGACTCGAATATTCTGCTAGCACCACAAAAGCACAGAGGGAATTTGCCCATGCCGCGATAGATGCAGGAGCTGAAATGATTATCGGGGCTCATCCTCACGTGGTGGAACCTCTGGAAAAATATAATGGCAAATATATTTTCTACAGTCTTGGAAATTTCATCTTCGATCAAGTTAATCCAGAGACAAAACGCGGACTTATGATAAAGGCACATTTTGCGAAAAGTGGAGTAAAAAATATTGAACTTGTCCCGCTTGTCATCGAAAATCTTTCACAACCTCGAGTTGAGACTCCTAGCGAGGTGGGGAATTTTTTCGACCGGCTTCAGTATCCGATTTCTACAGACCCAACTTTTTCTCAGAAATAAAAAACAGCGACTCGACGAATTCGAGTCGCTCAAGAACTAGTCAGCGAGCGTTTTGACTGTACAAGCCCACATTGGCGGAGAAGCGCGCCACAGAGGCACCAACTTTACGGGGACAAAGCAGAGACCTTCTGGCCTCACTAGGAATGCTCCACCACCCTCGGCGTAATTCAACTTATATCCAAGCCGTTCGAGCGCTGATCTGAGAGAGTCGAACATACTTAGAATCTCTTTTCTCTCCGATTCTGTGAGACTTAGAATCACAGGTTTCTTTCCCTCTCGATGCAGAGCATCGAGTTTTTCAGCGATCTGTTCTGGGGTTTTCATCTGTTTGCCTCCTTCGGGCGATGTTTGCGGACTGATCTGTCACAGGGAAAGAATTTCCCGGCTATGATGTCAGTCACCAAAAGTTGTGCCTTACTCAGCTGATCTCTCGGAAAAGGATCCTTGGTTTTTCTTAGGTCCTTTAAGTTCTGTTTCTATAAATAATAGTATCACGCGAGTTTTTTCATTACCATATTATGATTGGTTTGTGCTAAAGTAGCTCTATGAAAAAGCAAAATACCTCGTGGGGAAATGTTGCCGGATGGTATGACGATCTTCTTTCAAAAGATGCTGATAGTTATCAGGCGAAAGTGATCTTGCCCAATCTGCTCCGGCTCATGGAAATTAAAAAAGGGGAATGGATATTTGATATTGCCTGTGGGCAGGGCTTTTTCTCGCGAGAATTTGTAAAGCTCGGGGCACATGTTGTCGGATCTGATATTGCTCCAGAGCTCATTGCAATTGCTAAAAAAGATGCGCCAAAGGAAGCTATTTTCCATGTTGGACCATCAGATAATATTTCATTCGAAGAAAATGAATCTTTCGATAAGGCGGTTTGTATTCTTGCACTTCAGAATATCGAGAATCTTTCCGGTACTCTCGCTGAAGCAGCGCGAATACTCCGTAAAGGAGGAAAGCTATATCTAGTTCTCAATCATCCGGCATTCCGTATTCCACAGAAATCCGGCTGGGAATTCGATGAAAAAAAGAAGATACAATTCCGCCGAGTAGACGAATATCTTTCCGAATCCCATACCGAGATTGATATGCATCCAGGCAAAAAAGAAAGTGAACACACGGTCTCATTCCACCGCTCCCTCCAAGTTTATTTCAAAATGTTCAAGAAAAATAATTTTGCCGTAACCCGTCTTGAAGAATGGATTTCACATAAAGCGAGCCAAAAAGGCCCGCGCCAAGCAGCCGAAGATAAAGCTCGGAAAGAAATTCCACTTTTTCTTTTTTTGGAATTATTGAAAATTTCCTAAAGTTTCTTGATTGCCTCTGCAAGAAGGGAGAATTCTCCATTTCGCATTGAGACTTTGCCTTTGATTGCTATGCAAGTTTCGGGTATTAAGAATGCTTTGAATTCAGCTAAGGTGCGCGCGAAAACGACAACTTCCATTGTTCCGGAAAGGTCGGCGACTTTGATGAATGCCATTTGGTCGCCCTTTTTTGTTTGAATTGGTTTTATTTCTTCCACGATTCCCGAGACGACAGTCATCATTCCTTCCTTCATTGATTCTTTGATTTTTTGGATTGGAATTTTGCCTGCGAGCTTTTCTTTAAATGCGTCGAGAGGATGCCCAGATACGTAAAGGCCGAGAAGCTCTTTTTCCCATATAAGCTTGTCTTTCTGGTCTGCCGGCGGAATTGGCTTTAAGGTAAGTTTTTCATGCTCACCCCCGCCTCCTCCAAAAAGCGAATCTTGATTTTTGAGCTTTTTTTTCTCCTTGTTGTAAGCAAGAATGTCTTCGAGATTTCCGAGAATATTCCCTCGTTCGCCAAGCTCATCCATTGCTCCGCATTTAATGAGCGCTTCGAGGGATTTTTTATTCAAATTTTTGTCTTTGATGCGGTCGAGGAAATCAACGAGAGATTTGAATTTTCCGTTTGTTTTCCGTTCTTCGATAATCGTGCGAGAAATTCCTTCTCCAAAATTTTTGATGGTGTTTAATCCAAATCTGATTTGGTCGGTTCCGGCGGCATTTCTTACAACAGTAAAGTCCGCAAAACTTTCATTGATAGAAGGAGGAAGGACTGGGATTCCCATTCTTTTGCATTCAGAAATGAATTCAGCAATTTTCTCTACATCTCCCGCATCCGCAGTAAGTACCGCAGCCATATAGATAGCCGGATAATTAGCTTTCATATAGGAAGTCTGATAGGCAACTCGGCCGTAGCTTGCTGCGTGAGCCTTGTTGAATCCATAAGCGGCAAAAGGCTCGATAAGTTTCCAGAGCTCTTCTGCCTTATCTTTTGTCATGCCGTTTTTAACAAAAGCGACTTGAAGCTTTTCTTTTTGAGCTTCCATTTCTGCAGGAATTTTCTTTCCCATCGCTTTGCGGAGCTTGTCTGCTTCAAGCCAAGAATATCCGCCAAGTTTTACGGCAATGAGAAGCACGTCATCCTGATAGGTGATAACGCCGTAGGACTGATCCAGAATATCTTTCATTCGAGGATCGAGGTAGCGAATGAGGATTGGATTGTGTTCGCGTTCGATGTAGCGGGGAATTGATTCCAGAGGTCCTGGGCGATAGAGCGCAACCATTGCGTTTATATCCAGAATTGTCGATGGTCGGAGATCTTTCAGAAATTTTGTTAAGCCGGAGCCGTTCAACTGAAATAGTCCGGTCGTCTCTCCTCGGGCGAGCATTTCAAATGTTTTTTTGTCATTGAGCGGAATATTTTCAATATCGATTTTTTGGCCAAGAATTTTTTCTACAAGATCCACCGAACTTGCCAGGATTGAAAGATTTTTAATGCCGAGGAAATCGAATTTGAGAAGTCCGACGCCGTCCTCTCCAACGCTGTACATATCGTATTGAGTAATAATTTTCCCTTCTCCTTTTGGATCGAACTGAAGCGGGGTGTAATCGGTAAGGGGAGTCGGAGCGATGACGACACCGGCAGCGTGGACTCCGACGTGTCTGGCACAACCCTCGATCTTTTTTGCCATATCGATAATGACTTTTGCGTCCTCTTCTTTTTTGTAAATTTCTGCAAGCTCCGGTACGTCCTCGAGCGCTTTGTCGATCGTCATTGGGAATCCTTGCGCACCCATAGGAATGAGTTTTGCCAGCCGATCACCCTCGGAGTATGCAAAACCGAGGGCTCGCGCTACGTCACGGACGCTTCCGCGAGCCATCATGGTTCCGAATGTTCCGATTTGGGCAACGTGTTCTTCGCCGTACTTTTTGCGTGCATAGGCAATCACTTCATCGCGCCGATTATCAGCATAATCCATATCGATATCAGGGGCTGACGGGCGCTCCGGGTTCAAGAATCTTTCAAAGGGGATTTTATATTCGAGCGGATTTACATTCGTAATTCTTGCGAGATAAGTTACAAGAGAACCCGCAACAGAGCCTCGAATTGTGGTTAGAATTTTATTCTCGTGCGCGAAACGCATAAGATCTCCCACAACGAGAAAATATTTTGAGTAGCCTTTGTTTTTAATAACCTCAAGTTCATATTCATATCGTTTCTTTATATCTTCTGTATCTTGGATTCCTCTTATTTTGAGTCCTTGGAGCACGAGATATCTCAATTCTTCATCAGCGCTTCGCCCGCTTTCGATTTTCATGTCTGGGAAATACCATTTGCCAAGTTCAGGTTCCAAATTGCATTTTTCGGCAACTCTGATCGTGTTTTCTACAGCCTCTGGAAAATTTTTGAAAAACTCTTCCGCTTGCGATTCTCCTATAAAAGAAAGATCCGGTTCATTATCTCCAAACGCATTTCGTTCGCCCACTTCTCCGTTGTTTTGTATAGACAGGAGAGTATTCCGCGCTTTCTGGTCTTCTGGAAGAAGGTAATATACGTCATTGGTGGCGACAATGGGGATTTTTTCTTCCTTTCCGAATTCAACGATCTCTTTCATAAGCGTCGCATGCCCGTCAATTTCTGGGTGGTGGGTAATTTCAAGATACAGATCTCTTCCAAAAATTTCTTGATGCCAGTGAGCAATCTCTTTCGCTTTATCAATATCGTGAATTTTCAATGCCCCTGAAAGTTCTCCGTTGAAAGCCGGCATTATACAGACAAGCCCATTGTGATATTGCTTTAAAAGTTCTCTGTCAATGCGGGGGCGATAGTAAAAACCTTCTATGTTCGCGCGAGTAACAAGTTGTATAAGATTTTTATATCCGGTCTCACTTTTTGCAAGAAGTACGAGCCGAGTGCGTCTGTTATCTACTCCTGCTTGCTTGTCCTGCCGAGTGCGAAGCGCGACGTATGCATCGATACCAATGATTGGTTTTATGCCGGCTTTTTTGCAAGCCTGGTAAAATTCGATAGCGCCGTAGAGATTGCCATTGTCAGTAAGAGCAAGGGCATTCATATTTGCCTCTTTTGCCGCCTTCACTAATTCAGGAATTTTAGGGAGTGCCTGGAGAAGGGAATAATGGCTGTGGGTATGGAGATGGATGAATCGAGATGGCATAGAGGTATATAGTATATAATGACTTTTAAACTAATACCCAACGTGCAATTAGGAGTCAAAAAAATCAAGTATCAGATCGGTATTGATGAAGTTGGACGCGGGCCTTTGGCAGGACCCCTGACTTTGTGTGCGGTGATGATACAGAAGTCGACCGCGAAAAATTTTCTCAAAATTTTTCGCGGGGTGAATGATTCTAAACAGCTCACAGAGAAACAGCGTAAAGGCTGGGCGAAAGTTGCAAAATGGGCGAAAGAAAGAAATCGGATCGATTTTTCAATTTCTTCGGTAAAAAACACGACGATAGATAAAATCGGGCTCGCGCGCGCCGTACGGCGCGCGCTCGGGAATTGTCTCAAGAAACTTGAAGCGATCCCAAGTGAATGCGAAATCTTTTTGGACGGCTCGCTTTACGCTCCAAAAGAATTTTTATATCAAAAAACGATTATAGGGGGCGATAGTAAAGTAAAAATTATCTCGCTCGCTTCGATTATTGCCAAAGTCCATCGCGACCGAAAAATGGAACGCCTTTCGAAAAGATATCCCCAATACAGTTTTGAAATTCATAAGGGCTACGGTACAAAAGCCCATTATAGAGCCATAAAAAAGCACGGCATTTCAAACATTCATCGCAAGAGCTTTCTTAGGGGTATCGTCCTGGTATAATTAAAAGGGTAAGTCGAGATTCTTGATTGGCAAGAATCCGAGCTCTTGGCCCTTTGAAAGGAAAGGAGGCGCAATCGTGGCAATCTCATCAGAGTCTCTTCGTCAGTTTACTGGCGGGGAGGTGCAACGCGTCGTTGATAACGTCTTTCTCCGGGGGAAGATAGACGGTGCTCCAGAAGTGAAGTGGGAGGGTCGCCTGTGCATCGTGACCTTGCATCTCGCAAGGCTGGCATCAGGCCCTGATGGCGAAAAGTGGACGGAGGAGACGGGGTATGAGAGGGACTTGGTCATCAAGAGTGATGATTTCGCGATGTCAGAGCCTAACGGCACAAGCACACTTTACTGGATGCGGCACGACTGCATGGGATCGGTTCGCTTTATACCCAAAGGCGATTCGAATTGTTATTTCCCAAGCTAACAAGCGTCATGTTGTGTGCCAGATTGTTTTGAGCTCTTCGGTCGTAAAGATAGAAGAGCTCATTCGCATTTCCATTGCCTTTTTCCGAGAATTCTGTATACTATTCGGAATATGGTTATTCGAATGCGACATACGCGTGCTCATACGGGGAATCGGCGCTCACATCATGCGCTTGTTTCTATGCGCGTATCAAAGTGCCCAGATTGTGGCGCGCCCCGCATGAATCACACCATGTGCACAAACTGCGGCAAATACAAAGGCCGAGTTGTGATTGATGTTTTGGCAAAGATTGCCAAGAAGGAAAAGAAAGCAAAAGCGGCGGCAAAAAAGTAGTTTTTTGAAGTGGTTTTTGTTTCGTTTTTGAGGCTAGAAGCTTTTCATAAATGGCCAACAGGCACCTTTCACGTTCAATAGTGATGCAGTCCATGTTTGAAATGGATTTTCGGGGTCTTCCTGACTCTGAAGCATCTACTGTGCTCGAAAGAAACGCCGAAGAATTCGCACCTGGTATGGGCGATTTTTCGTTTATGAAATCTCTGACCCAGCACATTCTCGAAAAGAAAAAAGACATTGACGCGATCATTGAAAAAGCCGCTCCTGACTGGCCGATCGATAAGATTTCGATTGTAGACAGAAATATTCTTCGCATTGGGCTTTATGAACTTCTTTTTTCAGATCGCGGAGAAGTGCCGGCGAAAGTGGCGATCAATGAGTCTATTGAACTTGCCAAAACATTCGGTGGAGAGACGTCGGGCAAATTTGTAAACGGAGTTTTGGGCGCGGTTTACAAAGAGCTTGGCGAACCCGGCAAGGATGAGACTTCTAAGAAGAAAAAAGATGAAGTTCCGGATGATAAGGCTCCAATAGAAAAGCTTGGCGGAGCCGTAGTTTACATGAAAAAAGGCAATCAGATGTATCTCGCATTTGTCCATGATATTTTCAAACACTGGACGCTCTCAAAAGGGCATGTAGAAGAAGGCCAAGATGAAGAGCAAGAGACAAAAAAGGAGATAAAAGAAGAAATGGGCGTTGATATCGATATCAAACAAAAGCTCGGTGAAAATTCCTACATAACTTACAATAAAGAGAAAAAGAAAATCAGAAAATCAGTCGTATACTTTTTGGCGGAATGCATTTCTCCATTTGAGAGTTTGAAGCTTCAGAAGCTGGGCGGGCTTGATGATGCAAAATGGTTCCCGCTTGAAAAGATCGGCGAGCTTCCGCTTTATGATGATCTTGTCCCTATTATTACCAAAGCAGTCAATATTCTTTTGAAGACAAAATAAAATGGACTTGGGCGCATTCGAAAAAAAGATAGCGGTTACATTTCAAAACAAAGAGCTTCTCAAACAAGCGTTTGTTCATCGTTCCTACTTAAATGAAAATCGGGGACTCAAAATGGCTCACAACGAACGGCTTGAATTTTTGGGAGACGCAGTACTCGAGCTCATTGTAACTGAGTATCTGTATCACAAGTATCCCGACAACCAGGAAGGCGATCTCACTTCATACCGAGCTTCGCTTGTGAATGCGGTGACTCTTTCAGGGGTTGCAGAATCATTAGGTTTCAATGATTATCTTCTTCTTTCAAAAGGAGAGGCAAGAGATACTGGCCGAGCGCGCCAATCAATTCTCGCCGATACTATGGAGGCAGTCATTGGAGCAATTTATATTGACCAGGGGTACGAAGTCGCAAAACAATTTATTTCAGAAAATATTTTCGGTCTCATTGATTCAATCGTAGCGCAAGGCGCATGGATTGACGCAAAGAGCCGTTTTCAAGAATTGGCGCAGGAAAAAACTGGTGTGACGCCAATGTATAAAACTATTAGAGAATCTGGACCGGATCACGACAAGCATTTTGTTGTTGGGGTCTATTTAAATGAAGCATGCCTCGCAGAAGGAGAAGGGAAATCAAAGCAGGAGGCTGAACAAAAGGCAGCGGAAGGCGCGTTGAAATCAAATGGGTGGTAATCGTCTCACGGAGCAATTTTTCGTTTTGAAAGGCGTCTGAAAGATGCTAAAGTATTTCTTATGTATCTAAAGAGTCTCGAGATATCTGGCTTCAAATCCTTCGGTAAAAAGGGCGTGCTTGAATTCAATTCCCCGATCACTTCCATTGTTGGCCCGAATGGTTCCGGCAAATCAAACATCGCCGAAGCTTTTCGATTTGTTTTGGGCGAACAGTCCATAAAGTCAATGCGAGGGAAACGCGGAGAAGATCTTATTTTCAATGGTACAAAAGATTCCGGACGGCAGAATCGCGCGAGTGTCAAAATGGTTTTTGATAACACGAAGCGTGTTTTGGACATTGATTTTGACACAGTATGTCTTGAACGCGTGGTGCACCGCGATGGAATAAACGAGTATCTTATCAACGGTTCTGTCGTGCGATTGCGGGATATTATTGAACTTCTCGCCAAGGCTCACATAGGTTCTTCGGGGCATCATATAATCTCTCAAGGCGAGGCGGACAGGATTTTGAATGCAAATTTGAAAGAACGGCGTGAAATGGTGGAAGATGCGCTTGGACTTAAAATTTATCAATACAAACGGGCGGAAAGCGAGCGAAAGCTTGAAAAAACGGAAGAAAATATTAAATCAGTCGAGTCGCTTCGCCGAGAAATTACTCCGCACCTTACTTTTTTGAAAAAACAGGTAGAGAAAGTGGAGAAAGCGCTCGTCATGAAAGATGAGCTCACGAATTTGTATCTCGAATATTTCAAACGAGAAGGAGAATATTTGAAGTACGAAAAAAGTCTTTTGGCCGAGACGAGACGTGGTCCGACCGAGAAGCTTCTCAAACTTGAGCGTGAGCTTGCCACTGCCAAAGCCGTGCTCGCTGAATCTGGTACAAAAGATAAAAAAAGCGCTGAACTCGTATCACTCGAAGGGAAAATTAGGATTGTCCGGGAGAATCTCGACGTGCTTTCTCGTTCTCTCGGACGGCTTGAAGGAAGTATTTCGGCTGAAGAAAGGCGGCGAGAAAAAGCTAAACATACACTTGGAAGTGCTGATGAAAAATTAGTGCATCTCAAAGATGTTGAAGAGCTGGAGAAAAAAGTAAATGAATCTCTCAAAGAAGCCGAAGGAAATGAAGATCTTTCGAAAGTGAGAGCGATTTTGAAGGGTATTCGAGATATTTTTTCACGATTTATTTCCGATAAAAAACAAGGCGGAGCGCCAAAAGAGATTGAAGACGCAGAGGCAGAACTCTCGCGTCTCCATAAGGAGAAAAAGGGGATTGAGGCGGAGATTGAAAAAGATAAAAAAGAAGAGGTCGGATATCACAAGGCGTATGAATTTCTTAAAAATGATATCGAACGCGAGAAAGATTCAAGCCGAGATGCAGAAAAAGCCATTTTCAAAATCATGGCCGAGCAGAATGAGATCCACGGCGAGCTCAATGTGCTTAAAGTTCGAGAAGAAAAATATCATCACGAAGAAGAAGATTTCAAACGGGAACTTGGCGAGGCGGGGCATATCGCTGGCCGGGCAATTGTTGAGTATGAAAATTTTAAAATAGAAGGCGAAGTCCTTGAAAAAGATAGAACTAGCCAAGAAGAACGCCGAAAAAGAATTGAAAAAATAAAAGTGCGTCTTGAGGATGCTGGAGCGGGTGGCGCGGAGGATATTATGAAAGAATTCCGCGAGGTATCTGAACGCGAGGCATTTCTTACGCGGGAGCTCGAGGATTTGAAAAAATCATCTGCATCGCTTGAAATTCTCATTAAAGAGCTGGAACAACGGCTTGATATTGAATTCAAAGAGGGGGTGATAAAGATCAACAAGCAATTCCAGGATTTCTTTGCACTTATGTTCGGAGGAGGTACGGCTTCGCTTGAAGTTGTGCGCGAAACGAAAAAGAAAAAAGCGCTTACGGATCTAGATCTCGAGGGAATGGATGAGATTCCAGAAGATTTGGGCGAAGACGAAGAAGAAGGTAAAGAGGGAATTGATATTTCTGTAAGTTTGCCGAGAAAGAAGACTAAGGGTTTGAGCATGCTTTCTGGAGGAGAGCGAGCGCTGACTTCTATCGCTCTTATTTTTGCCGTCTCGCAAGTGAATCCTCCGCCATTTATTATTCTCGATGAAACCGATGCTGCGCTCGATGAGGCCAACTCAAAAAAGTATGGAGATATGATCGAAAACCTTTCAAAATACTCTCAACTCATTCTCATCACTCATAACCGCGAGACGATGTCACGAGCCGGAGTCCTTTATGGAATTACAATGGGTTCTGATGGGATTTCAAAGCTCCTTTCAATTGCTTTTGAAGAGGCGGCAGCTGTCGCTAAATAAGTGGCTTTTAGGCTCGAAATCGGCTAGAATCTACCCCTAAATGCTATCGCCAGTAATACAAAAGCTTGTAGATGACCTCAAGAACCAATCTTCTAAATCCGGCCCAACTCCGGGCTCGGAAGACGTTTTGATACGCGTAAATAAGCTTACAGGCAAGGCGGGCGCTTTCTACGAAAAAATCCGCTACTTTGTAGATTACAAAGAAGAACATACGATTCGACGAAGCGCGATTGAAAGAATTATCAAGAGGAAGGTAATGCTCGAAATTGATAATAATGTTGGGCTGTCGCTTCTTGAGGAACTCGTGAGCGGGGGATATCTTCCAAATGATCGCATTGCAGAAGGGCTTGCAAAAGACGTGCAGAGAATTCTGAACCGTTTTCTTTTAGTGAAAAAACATATCGGTTCGAAGCTTCTCCAGAATTTGAAATTAAAGAGCCGGCTCATTAATCTTGCGGCAAGCGAAGTAGATCTTTTTCTTTTTCCTCGTCCTAATAATGATCTTCTCGTGAATGCTTTCTATGGAAGCATAAAAAATTCAATAAAATATTCCGGGGAGCTTTCCAATATTCAGTTTGGCCGCCAGGTCTACGTCGCATGCCGAAGACTCCTTCTACAGGAAGATGACCCGACTATTTTCTATTCCCTTTGGCTCAAATCGGTGCCGACATGGGCTTCGATTTTAACTGAAGCTGATCTCGCGAAGACTGGCGTAGATTTTTTCGTACTCATAAAAAACATTGTCCTCGAAATTGAAGATCCAATTCGTTTTCAGATCCAATCAAAACTTCGCAATCAGGGGCTTTATTTTTCAGTGTTGAAAGAAATTGTCGACAAATATGGCGCCGAGAGTGAGCAAGTGCTTACCAATGAAGAACATCTCGACCAAAGCATTGCTTCAATTTTGGATAAGAAGTATCACAAAGAAAATGAACGAATTAAAAAAAGCGGGAAACGAGCAATTGTGTATGTGTTCTGTACCAAGCTTATTCTTGCTTTTATTATTGAATTGCCATATGAAATATTTTATCTTCATCTGGTGAATTATGTCGCATTTGTAATTAATATTCTCTTCCATCCTACTCTTTTGTTTGGAATGACTCGAAATATTAAAGCACTTGGTAAAAAAAATACCGAGAAAATAATTCAAGGCGTGCACGGAGTGCTTCATACCGGGGAGATGAAAAAAGTTTCAGTGAAGCCCTCAAATTCTGGTATTCTTCTCGATTTTACATTTTTTATTCTTTACGGAGTATTATTTTTGGTAAGTTTCGGATTTATTCTATGGGTGCTTCTTCTTCTCGGATTTAATGGCGTGAGCATCTTGCTATTCCTTATGTTTCTTACCTTTGTCAGTTATTTTGGTCTGCGCATCCGCTACACCGCGGAAAAATGGAGAATCCGGGACGAGGAGGAGGGAACTATCGCGCTTCTTTGGAATCTCTTTACGTTGCCGATCGTGCGAATGGGACGCTGGCTTTCTGTGAAGTTTGCTTCAATAAATGTGTTTGTGTTTGTAATGGATTTTCTGATTGAGGTGCCCTTTAAGCTTATTCTTGCGACTTCAGATGGATTCCTCTCCTTCTTGAAAGAAAAGCGAGACGAGACTTACTAAAAGGAATTAGATATACTATTTCTATATGGAACAAGAAATTTTGAAAAAGTTAGCGGAGCAAGACGCAAAGATTGATGCGATCTACAAATCTGTCGAGAAGACTCGGAAATATATTTTGTGGACGGCAATCATTACAGTTGCTGTAATTGTCCTTCCTCTTATTGGGCTTGCATTTGCGCTCCCTGCGTATCTTAGCCAATTAAATTCGATAACGAATATATGATTTTTGCCACACAAAAATCACGTCGAAAGATTTTTAGCTAATGCGTAAAAATTTCCGACGCTAAAAATAATCCCGCCTTTTGGGGCGGGGTATATCAAGTTTTCCTTTCTTTGTAGAGTGCTACGATTTCCTTTTGTGTCAGTCCGCAGGCCTGATGCAGGAAAGAAAAAATATTTCCTGTAATCTGGTCTTGGCAGAATGTCTCAATAAGGATTTCGAAGAGCTCGTTTTTGTTCTGAATTATACTGTGGTACTGGTTTTGATTGGAGAATTGCAGTCCGCAAAGGGCATACGAATACATCTCGTCCAGAAGTTCTAGACTCTGTTCGATTTCTTCGCGTTGCCCTTGCTCGAGGTTTCTCTCGATCTCTTTCCTTATGTCCTCTGCTCGTATCCGATTTCGGATAGAGACAGCAGGATTTGCATCAACAAAAGACTCCAGTTCCCGAAGGAAGCTTGGAATCAAAACTGTTCTGTTTCTTTCCACGATTCCACCTCCTTCTAGAGTTTTTGTTTCGGTTTGCCCTGCGCCAAGTTTCCTTCCTCTACTTTACATTACACAAGAGCAAAATCAAGCGTTTTTGATTTTCGCCACACGAAAATCACGTCGGAAGATTTTTAGCTAATGCGTAAAAATTTCCGACGCAGACTAGATGAGAGCAAAATCGAGAGTCTTTGCTTCGAGATCCGCTTTCATGACGCGGAATTTTACAGAATCACCAAGGCGATATTTTTTGCCTTTCTTTTCTCCGACAAGCGTGTAATTTTTCTGATCGAGTTTGTAGTAGTCGTCAGTAAGATCTCGGAGACGGATCATTCCTTCGCATCTGGTATCTTTTTCTTCGATATAAATGCCCCATTCGGTAACGCCGGAAATAATTCCGTCGAATACCTGCCCCACTTTATCCTGCATAAATTCCACTTGTTTGTATTTGATGCTTGCTCGTTCAGCCTCTGCAGCGGCGATCTCCCGCTCGGTATTTTTGGTTGCGAGTGTTTGATAGCGGGCAATTTCGCCTGACTGGATCGGCTCTTTGTTCAAATGTCGTGCAAGAAGTCGGTGCACCATAAGGTCAGCATATCGTCTAATTGGGGAAGTGAAGTGTGTGTAATATTTGAAAGCCAGGCCGAAGTGTCCGACATTTTGGGTTGAATAAACTGCCTTTGCCATACTACGAATTGCTGCGGTTCTGATAAGCCCCGCCTCTGGTTTCCCCTCGATGGAAGTGAGGAGTTTTGTGAGATCTTTGGAAAGTATTTCGCCATCTTTCTCTTCAAGTTCGTATCCGAGTGCTTTGATAAATATTGCGAGATCTTTGATTTTTTCTGCATTTGGCAAATCGTGAATACGATAAATCATTGCAGCGTTAGTTTTTCCCTCTGCTTTGTATGCTTTGGAAATGAACTCTGCGCCGCCTCGGTTTGCGCGGAGCATATATTCTTCGACGAGTTTGTGGGTATCGAGCCGTTCTTTTTTATAGACGCGGATCGGCTTTCCAGAGTCATCGAGCTCAAATTTTACTTCTGTTTGTTCGAAGTCAATTGCTCCAGCAC
>JAQTTF010000072.1 GCA_028710915.1 Minisyncoccota bacterium
TTTTTTGAGTCGATATGATATAATTTGAGAAGACGGAATAGTGCCGGGAGGTGTATCTTTTGGAACAATACGATGTATTAGTTGCAGGATCGGACATTCCTTCTCTTATAAGCGCGCTTTTTCTAGCCAGAAAAATGCGAAACATATCGATTTTGTTGGATGAAAAAACCGATGAAAAAAAACATGCCGCAATCGAAATAACCGACCCGGAAAACAATAAGTTCCGGTTTTCTTACGATCCGGAAGCTATTTTGTGCGGAATCGAGAAAAACGGACTTACAAATCAATACCTGAAAAGTATTGGCATAGACAAAAACATAACCGGAACCAAAGCGGAATATGACATGGTGAGCGCGGGAGAAACGGATTTTAGAAGAAGAGACAACGATTTTGACAGACTCAGAGTCTACCTGGTCCGGTACTATCCCAAACAAAGGGACGCTATCCATCGTTTTTTCAAGGATTTGGAAAGACATTACCTAAACTATATATCCCAACAACAAAACATGCTTCTAAACAATAATTACACTTTGACTTCGCTGATGATCGAGTGGGGCGACTATAGCCTTGAAGACCTGTTGATGAAGTACTTTTCCGATCCGGAGATCATTAAGGAATTCATGTTTAACCAGCAACTGAACGGATTGGACCCTAAAGACGTCAACAGCTATCACTTTTTCTCTCAGTACTTTCTTGGGCTTAAAGAAGGGTTCTATTATATTAATCTGTCTACAGAAGAAATCAAAAAACTGCTTTTGGAAAAGCTGAGAATCATCAATCCCAAAATCACTCAGAAACGCAGAATCAAAGAGTTCGTATATGACGAAGCCGGCAAAATCACGCATGTTGTCGATTCTACAAACAAAAAGATCTATGCCAAGCATTTTATCGTCAGTTCGAATCCCGACGAATTCTACAAAAAATATTTCCCCAGTTACGAAGAAGAAATCGAACTGGTCAACAAATATTATCCGAATCTTTACAGCACAAAAAGAATCAACACTCTGTATCTTGCCCTGAACCAGAAGCCTCAACAAAACGGCATAACCGAATTGAACTATTTCTTTGCCGGAAACACGGATTCCGGATCAAGGATCGTCAGGCTTTTCAACTACGGTTTATTTGACCCGGATTCTTGTTCCGGAAAAAACGGAGCGATATGTGTGGATTTTGTATTCGACGATACACAGGCCGCAAAAGAAGAAGAGATCCTCCAAGAATTGTATCGATATTTCCCCAAACTCAAAAAAACAGTGGTTGGAGTCAAGGAGGGAATCCCCAGGGAACACCTGTCGATGGTCAGTCTTGACGAAGTGAGAAAGGGACTTTCGATCAACGAGCAGATCGAAATCGAGGCTTCCGAACATTTGATGTTTTTCGACAATCTGCATATTACCGGCAGATGGGTTCGTCCCGAAGCTTGCCTTTTCGGTTGTTTCCATACCGGGATAGTGCTTGGCGACAAAGTCGAAGAAAGCTTGTATTACGGCGAAGACGACGATTCTTTCTATTATCTTACAAATGATGAGATAATGATGATGATGCGGCATAATTACGGCAGAAAAACACTGGGAAAGATCGAACAGCATATCAATTTCCATATTGGGAAAAGCAGTTATTTTGTCAGAACCAAAGACAAGAACATCACCATCCATCATGGTGAATATCCACACCCGGATCTGACAATATATACCACAAACGACAAGCTCTCCAACTTGCTTCTAAAAAAGACCTCGCTTGACGAAGTCCTGAAAGCGAACGGGTTGAAATATACCGGAAGCACCGAGTTGCTATATCAGATCGTTTCCGCATTCGACTTGGACGATTACAAGGAAGAGCAGGAAACCAGATTTCAACCAAAACTTGCGATCAAAAATCTGGGGATCAAATTGCTTTTCATCTATTTGTCTGTATTTTCTCTGGTAGCGTTCTTGCACAATTTCATCAATCTGATCTGGCTGGCGCCTTTTGCCTTCGGAATTTCTCTGGCATTAAGTTTTCTTAAAATGAGAATTTTCAGAAAACTCTCTTGGTTTGAATATGCCTGGAATGTAATCTATTTTGTTTTGTTGCTGATGGCGATCTTCTGGCCGGCATTCAATTCCTGGAAGAGCGACGATTTACTACTGGGACTCATGGGGGGAATGTTTTTTATTGCCTGGCTAATCAATCGTCCGATAGTGTATGATTTTCATAAATATGATTATCGCATCGATTATTCGAACACCGCGCTTTTCAAAGTCATGAACAACGGCCTCACATTTGTGTGGGCACTGATTTTCCTAAGCATTCTCGTCGGGACTTATATCACGGGCGAGCGTTATGTTTCGGTGCTATACAATCTCGTTTTTGTAGGCTTTTTCATGACATACTATTATCCGATCATGTACGTGAGAGCCAACATCAAGAAATAACCAACTCGAAAGAAGGAGCAGAAGATGGAATATCTATTCATATACATATCCCTGGGAATCATGGCGCTGTTGATGATATTCAGCTTTGTGTTGTACCGCAAATTCCATATTTGGAAACTTGTGCTGATTTTGATACTTGCAGGAATTTTCGGTGTCATCAGACTGTTTCCGCAATGGCTGTCATTCATGCCGCTCGAGGATCTGAAATTCTATTATGAATATCTCTTATATCTTTGCGTGATTGTGCTGGGAATCACATTCAAGCGAAAAATCAGAATTACGGAAAATCTAACCGACTATGATTTCTTTGAACTGGAAAAAGAACTGGAAGAAACAAAGTCAAATTCCGACCTCTTGCGGATGAGATACATTTCGACGATCGGCCTCATTTCCGAAGGATTGATCTTCTATAACGAGGATGCCAACGGACTGTTTGTAACCGATCAGT
>JAQTTF010000073.1 GCA_028710915.1 Minisyncoccota bacterium
AGCACGCCTTTTGCACCATGGATAGAAATATCGAGGAGTGGGGAATTGATAGCTCCTTTTGCTGCATCTTCTGCTCGCTTGTCGCCAATGCCTGTGCCGATACCCATAAGAGCGGAGCCGGCATTTTCAAGAACAGCTCGAATATCGGCAAAGTCGACGTTGATGACTCCGGGAGTAGTGATGAGGCTCGAGATTCCTTCAACCGCTTGTTTCAAAATTTCATCGCACATTGCGAATGCATCTCGTGCTGTTGTGTCCTTGCTTACCGTTGCGAGAAGTCGATCGTTTGGAATTACGATAATTGCGTCGACACTTTTTTTAAGTTCCTCGATGCCTTGTTCTGCAAGTCTCATTCGGCTCTGTCCTTCAAAAAAGAATGGCTTGGTAACAACAGCGACAGTAAGTGCGCCGAGCTCTTTTGCAGTCTTTGCAACGACTGGTGCTGCGCCAGTTCCTGTTCCACCTCCTTCACCGCAAGCGATGAAGATCATGTCTGCGCCTTTGATAATTTCTTGGATTTCTTCTTTTGTTTCCTCTGCCGCTTTTCGTCCTTGTTCTGGATTCATTCCGGTACCGAGGCCTTTGGTAAGATTTTTACCAATGTGAATTTTCTTAGGCGCGAGGGAGTGATGCAAATCCTGCGCATCGGTGTTGATAGCGATAAATTCAACGCCAGACACTTTCGAATTCACCATATGGTTTACGGCGTTTTTTCCTGAACCTCCGACTCCGAGCACTCGAATTCGAGCAAATGTTTCTACTTCTGGTTTAATTTGGGGCATAGTAATAGGGCTTAACACC
Organism: Minisyncoccota bacterium; assembly: GCA_028710915.1. Taxonomy (GTDB): domain Bacteria; phylum Patescibacteriota; class Minisyncoccia; order Phycocordibacterales; family JAQTLZ01; genus JAQTLZ01. Next base: position 802 of record JAQTTF010000073.1, read on the forward strand.
AAGTCTTTTGGCGGGTTAATTAAAGGTTTCTTTTCGGTCCGTGTTTTCACGCTCGCTTAAAAAACTATTAATTCCCATCATAGCAGAAAGCTCAGATAAAAAACAACAGTTGACATCACGTCTTTCTGTGTCGGCTTTTTATGCGGTTTTTCAAGGATTTTTAGCCTTTTCCTAGGGCAAAAACTGCTTCACCCAGCTTACGAGCGTATTTTTTGTATTTTGAATTGACTGTGTTCCAAATGAAGCGCTTTCTTCTTGATTGAGTCCAAGAATACAGAGTCCGTACGCAACAGCCCATGTGGAATCTTTCACTTCGCCAGGTTTCCCGTTTCCAAAAACCACTTCTCCGATTTTTGATGGAAGCTTGAGTGCTGCTTTTGCTAAATCTTCGATTGTGCCGACTCCAGATCCTCCTCCTGTCAAAATAATTCCAGCGGGAAGGAGTTCTTGTTTTCCCATTTTTTTCAAATGAGCTTCGATGAGTTCAAAAATGTCGGAAAGCCGCGCCTCAATAATTTCTTCGAGTTTTTTTCTTGGATATGAAGTCGAAGTGATACCTCCGAGCTTGATTTGCTCGGCTTCATTCAAGGGAACTTTGAGTCCGAGAGCGATATCGTTGGTAATATCTGTTGAGCCGATAGGGAAGACTTCGAGTGAAATCGGAATATTATTTTCAAAGACGACAATAGAGACGGTTTCAGCGCCGATGTTCGCGAGGACACACCCAGCGATTTTCTGCGCACGGGAAAGTGTAACAAGACTTGCGGCAAGCGGAGCCGCCATCACATCTTCCACTTCTACCCCCGCTTCTTCGACTGCGTCGATCAAATCTTCGAGATGTTGGGAAAGAGAACTTACAAAAAGAGAACGTATCTCAAGTCTTGTGCCTTTCATTCCCACAGGCCGTCCGTAGACAATTTTTCCATCGAGCTTAAATTGGACCGGAATGACATGAATAATTTTTCGGTTGAGAGAAATTGCTTGCGGGATTTCATTCTCGCTTGCGTCGAGTCCTTTTTTGATATCGAGATCGGTAATTTCAGAATCTCCGCGAGAGACGATGACCGAGCTCTGGCAAAGCGTGCCGGAAAGTCCAATGCCTCCGACAGAAAGAAACGCTCGCTTAATTTTTATTTTTGAGGTTTTCTCTGCTTGATCGAGTGCTTTGCGGAGTCCCTTCGATACTTCGTGGATGTTGATGACGTAGCCGTGGCGCAGTCCTCTAGATTCAGCCAAACCAGTTCCTATAATCGCTGGTTGGGTGCGCGTTCCTTTTTCAAGCGACGCAACAACCACCTTGATCTGATAGGTTCCTATATCTATTCCTACGGCGATTTTTGTGGACATGGAGAAAATGTGTATCGCAGAGTGCGAAACGTATAACGAAATTCAGCGGGTCCAAATTAAATTCCAAAATGCTTCTGAATTTTCGCTTCCGCTCTCTCCATTCTACCCCCATGTTCCATTCCTTTCAAATGGAACAAACCGTGGATAAGTAATTGAGCTACAAATGCGTTAAAAGTTTTACCAAATTTAGGTGCTTCTTTCTTTGCGACAGATGGCGTGATGAAAATTTCACCAGAATTCTTTGAGAGCGGGAATGAGAGGACATTTGTCGGCTTATTTTTCCCGCGGAATTTGTAATTGAGCTCGCGTGATTTTGTGGGTGGAATGAAGACGAGAGAGAGGTCATACTTTTTACCCAAAATCTTGTCTTTTATGGACGAGAAAAGCACCTCTGATTTTACAAAGGTGCCTTTTGTCTTGTTTATGATTGAGATGCCACTTTTCTGCATTTGGCTTACTTCTTTCGCTTCTGTCCTGGAATATCAGGAGTCATCTTGCCGAGTTTGATCAATTGGAGAACCTCATTTTTTCGGGCGATTTTCTCGAGTGTTCGTTTCTTTCGCTTGTAGAAAGATTCTTCTCGGAGAGTGTATCGGATGCTTCGGACGCGAGGAAGAACGCCAGAACCCTGGACGCGCTTGGTAAACCTTCGAAGAAGGCTTAGGCTGTTTTCATTTGCATTTCGTGCGACTTCTACG
>JAQTTF010000074.1 GCA_028710915.1 Minisyncoccota bacterium
TTGATTTCAGCAGACAGCATACGAAAGGGATTGGAGACAAAGAGACAATACAAAAAGTTACGGCTCTTGGTTTTGGTATGTGGAGATAGAGACTATTTTTCTTCTAATATATAGATACATTAAAAAATAATACCGAGTCACGAGGACTCGGTTATTTCTTTGACGTATCTGTCTCCTGCTACGCAGAGAAGCTTGTACTTACGCGCTTCCCGCAGGAGTGTCGCGCGATCGCCCATCGTCGAGCTCCTCTCAATCACAAGTCCCGCATCCATCGTGATGTGACAGAGAGAGTAGGTGAACTCTGTGAAGACGATGGAGGGATACATTTCCCATCCAACGCCCCCCTTCTCGTCCTCGTCGCCCGCCTTCTCGTCGAGGATTGGAACATTGTAGTTTCCCACTCTCACCACCTCGAGGCAACGAAGGGTGATTATTCGCTTCTCTCCTCTGACTCCCATGAAATCCCGAAACTGCTTCTTCCACGGCGGGTTCAGGAGCGCCATTCTTTCTGCCAATCTCTTGGCGGCTGGGGACGTTGCCCCAGGCGCTTCTACGCCGGCGGGGTACATCGGTGTGATGTTGTCTGTCATTGGTATTCGTCCTCCTGAAAGGGTGGCTTTGGTCTATTCCTACTATAGTCCTTTTTAGTTTGGAAAGTCAAAAAATTTCTAGCTTACGGGTTTCCTACCTGATAGTATTAAATAAGGAAAGGAGGACAAACACGATGAGAAATCGTGGGCAAGTTCTGTGCGCGTAAGGCTTCTGAATATGGGGATGTTCCTGAACGCTTGAGGCAACTCGGCGATCCTGGTTGTGGATACAGACGAGAATAAGTACCAGCAACTTCTCGTACCACCTTGGATGAATACATTGTCGTTCCTTCAGGAATGCGCAACATCCAGCTCCCTCCGGTTAGAATGATGATTGGCATCTTGCACGGGGTGACACGGGTAAGTACCGGCTAGCGTGCTCATAGTCACATATGTACCCCAGTCCTCTCATCTAGCTTTGAGGAAAACGACAAGCGAAGAAGCTTCAGAGGACCTGACGGTCCCACGAGCAGAAGCTTCCGTGGCCACTAGCAGGCTGGCCTAGGGGAAGGGAGATTGTTCCCAGTCTGAATGTTGCAGGGCGGGCGGAGTGAGAAATCTCCGCCCGTTATTTTATAAAAATTTGTAGTCTTGAGATTTACCACGAGTGCGAGTAACAACTTTTCGGAAACATTGGGAAAGGCTCGCAGCAGGGTGCGGGGCGTCGTGAGTCCAAGGCGCCTTCAGGCGCAACGCCCCGACCGAGCCTTGAGCACTGACAAAAAATGACCCGCCGGGTCATTTTTTGGTTTTCCGAAAAGTTCGTTAGGAGCTACTTTTTGTCTACGAACGACAACGCCATCTTCTGCTCCTTCGGATCAAAGAGATTGATCTTGAATGAATAGGTCTTGCCAAGCTCGAGCTTCTCTCGGAGTTTCGCTTCGCTTCCGAATTCAGACACGTGCACAAGTCCCGCGACTCCTTCTTCTATAGAAGCCAATGCGCCGTGCTTATTAAATTTGATGACAACGCCTTTCACGACATCGTCTTTCTTGTATTTCTTTGAAGCCTCAATCCAAGGATTTGGTTTCAAAGCCTTCACTGAAAGAGAAATCTTGCCATCTTTGATTTCAATAATTTTGCATCGGACGTTATCGTTTATTTTGAAATACTGCTTTGGATCTTCGACAAGCGCCCAGTCAATTTCTGAAATATGCACAAGTCCTTCGAGTCCTTCTTCTACCTTCACGAAGATTCCGAAATCAACGATGCCGGTAACAACACCATCCACCTCATCTCCGACTTTGTATTTCTCAATAATTTTTCCTTTATCTTTTTCCTCGTGATTCTTTTCAGAAAAGATGAGCTTGTTTTCTTTCGGAGTAGCGGCGATGATTGCGACCGCAATTCGCTGACCAACAAGCTTTCGAAGCTCTTCAAGAATCTTATCTTTATCTCCTTCAGAAACGCGAGGGTAATGTTCTGCCTTCAATTGTGAAGCAGGCAAAAATCCCTGAATGCCTTGCCATTCGAGAATAAGTCCTCCTTTGTTTGCTTCTTTGACGAGAAGTTCGAGGATTGTTTTATTTCGGATTGCTTCTTCAGCCTCGGTCCAGATAAGCGCTGTTCGAGCCTCTTTGAGAGAGAGTTCGATATAGCCAAGAGGATTTTCTGTATCAACAACTTTCGCTGTGATTGAATCTCCAATGTTTATTTTTTTGATAATGTCGCGAGCAGTCAAATATTCTCGTCCGAAAATGATACCTGTGCCGTACGGAGGCAAGTCAATATAGACGCCTGTCTTATCAAGCGCCAAAACGGTACCTTCGACGAGATCTCCGGCGACTGGGGGATTTTTCGTCTCATTCAAAAACTTGGACATAATGCTGTCCTTTTTCTTTTCGACTGGATGAGCATCGCCCGCCTTTGCATCCTTTACTTCAACTGCTTCATCTGCTTTTGGGGCAGATTTCTTTTTTACGTCCATCCCTATGGCGGACATAAGAGTACTTTTAAGAGCCATAATATAGTATTAAAAGCTTTGAATGCTCATCTTCGAAACCGTCGAGCAAATCAGGGTTAACTTTTAACGTGATTGTTAATACCTTAAATTCATCAATAGACGATGAACAGGCTTGGGTAGTATATAGAAAATTAGAAAAAAGTAAAGTTTTAGGGCGGTCTTGCTTGCACAAGACCGCCCGTTCGGGGGATTAACCCCATTTGTTGCTTACCGATTGCTTTTGAGTCGCAAGGACTTCAGAAAGCTCACCAGTGAAGCGGAGAACCATTCCTTTTT
>JAQTTF010000075.1 GCA_028710915.1 Minisyncoccota bacterium
CTTTGCTTTTATGGCTATTTCTCCCTTCCATCCCTGAGCATTGTTCAGGGCATATAAAAGTTGAGTTTTCAAACCTTCAACTGCTGTCTGATTAAAGTCACAGGCGGTATCAATTACTTTTGGTATTGCCATTAAATAGGCCAAGCAACAAGATGCGTCAGTTGTATTTGAAGATGAAGCCCAATCACTCATTTCTTTGATGGCTTCTTTAAGATCCATTATTCTTCCTCATGATTTCTAAAATGATGATAAGCCACATATGCCACAGGCAGCCAAGGGTTGACCAAATATAGGCCAAAGAAGAAGCCGAAACAGCCTATAGAAAGTGAAATAAATGTGCAAGCAAGGGCTACCCAACCAAGATCTTCTCTTGCATAGCCCTGTGCAAGAAGATTGTTTGTCAGAACTATACCACCAATGAATAAAACTGGTGCCAGAACGACACTTAGGGCCATCACTAAAACACCGATAACTTTTCTATTATCATCCATTAGTATAACCTCTTTACTCTGAATCATCACTCTGTTTATAAGCATGCCAAGTTGCTAAAAGAAGCAGTGGCAACCACTTATTAATAAATCCGAGGCCAAGTATGAAACTTAAAAATGAAACAAATAAACAAATCATGCCATACAAACCAACAGAATTTATAGCTTCATCTTCAGTATAACCTGAAGCAAGAGCATCCTTATAAAATGATGGGACGAGGCACATCCCAATGAAAGCTATAACCGCTAGGGCCATAAAGATTGTAGCCAATGCTTTTCTTAAATCAGTCATTAGTATAACCTCCTTTTTTATTATACACCTTAATTAGAAGAATGTTTATTTATAACTTATTACATTAAAATAGATGGATAATTACATATCCATCTATTTCCTAAACTAGTTTGTTTAGGTTTCTTCCTCGTCGATATAAATGAATTCTTTCCACTCCTCTGGCGTGATTCCTGTCTTGATGAACTCTTTTTCATCTGCACTCAACCATGGGAAAGCATCTTGAATGTATGCCCCATTTTCCCAAAGCTGAAGTCCTTTCTGATATACCTCTGCAGAAATCGGAAGATTCATTTGATGAACCTTCCCTGAAAGTGCTGATTTCTTTGTTAGGATCATTTGTTTATTTCTCCCGCTACTTTAAAAGTGCTCTTGCACACTGGTGTCTTTGTGAGCATTCTGAATGGGACATCCCAATGATGTCCGAATTCTGTCTCAACGATTGCCTTGATATTCTTGACTTTGATGATTGACCCCGTGTGGGCACAACCACGATTTTCAAAAGAAACATGATCACCAACCTGGAACTCGAAGGCTTTGCTGGAATTCTCGATCTTTCGGTTTTGCTTGATGATGCCGGCGAGATAGCGATTTATTGCAACGAGATCTGAGGTGTCCATCTTAAGTATCTCTCTGAGCAATTCTTCTTTGATCATTGCTGCCTCCTAATCTTTTTTATTTATACTGCTAATTAGAATGATTGTTTAGATTAATTTCTTAGCCTCATTTTAAACTATCGGCAGCAACTCTTTGAGACGACCTAAGAGTTGAAAACATACCAATAAGTCTTGTGAAATACTTCGCTCTAAGGGACACGAGAACTCGATGAAAAAGTGGGCCGTGCCCTGAATGAGCATTTACTTTTTTATCAACAGCATGTGCAACTTCATGGAGAACAATCATCAACCAACCATTTTCAGGTGTCTTTTCCCAGGCAAAACGTTCCATTTCTTTCATAACCAAGTCATGACCACCTTCGAGATGACAAAGAGCGCTACCCTCACCAAACTGAACACGGCGCTTTGAATAATTGCAATGAGTCGCCCAAACGCCTCTTTTTGAAACTGCTCTCCATCCTTCTGAATAAAGACCTTCCTCTTTCAGGATGGTTTCGGCAACATTGCACATCGTTTTGAGTGCATTTCCGATTAATGAACTTGTCTGATAATCACGAGCTGTTCTGCCTCTCTTAAAACCTCCTACACTTTTTGGTTGAAAAACTATTGGTCCAAGGGCTGGGCCAATAGATATAACTGGTTCGAATACCTGTGCCAGCTTTGGTAAAAGGCCTTCAGCAATGCGCCATGCAAGATGCTCTGGATGCTCTGGGCAGAACTTTGACTTGCAGTCTGCACAAATACCTGAATGCTTTGCTTCTCTTGAATCGAAGCCTTCTAAACAAATCATCTTCATCTCCTTTTTCTTTTTTTATATTACCTCATAAAAATGAAAATGTTTAGTGGTTATTTCATAAAATAAGAGATGACCAAAGCCATCTCTTATTTTGTTGCCCCTTGCAGTTAAGCCGTCTTGCTTCCCCGCATGAGCAGCCCTGTGTCTTTGAACGAAAGCAGGTCGTACGTGAACTTCGACCTGTCCGCCGTCAGGAGGCGCTCCATGAGGCGCTTCGTGTTGCCTTTGTTGAACGCCTTTTCCTCCACGTAGCACGCGTTGCACATTGCCTTCGTCCTCTTCTTGGATCTGCCGCATTCGCACTTGAAGTTCATCGCTACTCTCCTTCAAAAATGGTTTTTTCTTTTTTATTTATACTGAAATAAGAGATGAATGTTTAGAATTAATTTTGAAATTGCACTCATAAAAATAGGTGGGCTTTATGGCCCACCTATTTCTTGCTGACCGATGATTACTCGGTCTTGGGCTGCTCGGTCTCGGTGCTCACCACCGCAACTTCGCTGGTCGCCTCGACGCTCTGCTCTTCCACCACGGGCACGATCGAAAGCTCGGTGGCCTTCTTGGCCTTGGCCTTGTGCGACCTCTTCGCGGCTTTCTTCACCGGCTTCTCGGCCTTCGGCT
>JAQTTF010000022.1 GCA_028710915.1 Minisyncoccota bacterium
TTGATAACATTAACAAACATTCCGAGAAGCTGTTGTTTCCCTGGAATAGTTGCAATGCCCATGATCTCTGACTGGTTCATATATCGCTTCTCGAATACTCCGCCGAGCATCGAAAGTTTCTTGTCGAATTTCTTCTGGAATACAAGAATCTCACGAGCTGGAGCAATAGCATCTGCACCGTATGCGATAGCAACTTCTCCGTTGAGCACAGGAATCTCTCCTGCGATACCGGCAGTTTCAAGAGCTTTTCTCATCAAAGTCTTCTTGGCAACAGTATAGCCAATTCCCTCTTTGGTGAGCTTCTTTCGGAGTTCCGTAACGTTCGCCACAGTCATTCCGTGGAAATTTACAAAGACAAGAGACTGTGAATTTTTCACAGATGTTTCGAGCTTTGTAAGAATTTCCTTCTTCTTCGCTTTTGTAATAGGCATGAATGATTTTCTTGAACAAAGTGATTAGAAAATCTTCACCCCGCCCTCGCGTGCGAGGGCGGGGTTGTGAAAATTATATTCACTCCGTTCATTAATTTTCAACAAATTCGACCTAAGGCCGAGTAGTAGTCAAATACTAAAAGTATTTGAACGTCTCGAGTGGCTTAATTTAAGGCATATACGCCGCCGCTTGTCTTTGACCTTATGGAGACCAGTATACTGATTCTTTACAGAAAGTCAAAGAAAAACGGCGCCGGGGTTCCCCTCGGCGCCGCTCGCAACTTAGTTACTCCGCATCTGGCTCTAGCTTCGAGCACTCGGCGCGAACCGTGGTGATCATCATAAGCTCTCCTGCCGGGCTCACTTCTGTACCTTCCAAATCGATCGCGTAATTCCGGTACTCCCCGATGTCGGGTCCATTGTAATAATCGGGTGGTATGTAGTAGAGCGAAAATAACAGATCTGGATGCCTATTATCGGCGCATTCTTCCAGCGCATTGGCTCGAGTAATGTGAAATTCGATGCCAAAAACTTTTCCGCTATTCTCAACCCCTTCCACAAAACGTATCCAGCCGAGATTTGAAAACCCGGGAAGTGGTCTAACACGGCAAATCGTAACAGCTATCTGCCGCATAGCTACTCCAGGCTCATGCCGGAATTGAATCAATGTTTCTCTCGAACCAACATCTCCAAACATTTCGAACAGCGCCCGCAACACCTGGAAGACCTCTTCTTTCTTCATGGGTTTTCAACCCTCCTCAGATGAGTCCCCAACTACGTTTTTACTTCTTGTACTTCACAAACTATCTCCCATACTAATGAGATTTTGAGAGATTGCAAGAATGAAAAAACTAGAGAATGAAAGTTTTGTTATCAAAAGCGGAAGTAATATGTACTTCTCCCCTCCCTTTTATCACCTGCCCAATCACTTTCGCATCCTTCAAATGAGAAAGCACTTTTTTCACTTCTTGTTCGGGAACCGAAAGAATAAAGCCAATTCCACAATTAAATGTCGAATACATCGTTTTATTTGAAACTCCTTTTTTATACATATCCCAAAATACTTTCTGCGGTTTTAATTTCTTTGGACCAGCGATGACAGCATCAGCGCCTTTCAAAATATCTTTGAGCTTGGTAAACGCCCCGCCGGTAATGTGCATCATTCCGTTTACTTTACAGTGTTTCAAAAGCGAAAGGATTTTATCAAGATAAATTCTCGTTGGTTCCGTAAATTCTTTTCGATACTTTCCACCAAGCACCTCACTCGATTTCGTCATCCCATTTGAATGAAGACCATTACTTTTGAGCCCAATGAGCACATCACCGACTTTGCATTGGTTTTGCCTGACACTCTTGAGTAGACCAGATACAGTGACACTAATATCCATTCCATGCATATCAGAATGTATAGAAGTTTCTCCGCCAGTCATCGCAATTTTTCTTTTCTTGCATTCCACCGCCAAAGCTTTCACAATTTCCAATATCGCTCCATGATCATCCTTCGGAAGAACAATATGATTCTGAATCGCGTATGGAATAGCACCAACCATTGCGAGGTCATTCAAATTCATCGCGAGAGAATCTATAACAGCAGAGCGGAAAGTCCGCTCCTGCCAATGATGCAAACCTTTCGTCCCAATCCCATCAGTATGCTGAACTTCGAGAGCAGAAAATTTCTTTTGAAGAATCGGATACAATCCCCGCTCCACTTTTACATAAGGAGTATTCCAAGTGCTCTCTATAAGCTGGAGAATTTTGTGCTTATAGGGTTTGGTGGGGTTGTACATAAGATTGAATTACAAATCAACTATGTATAAACTAATAAATTTCTCTACCGCATTAACTGTTGCGTCTTTCAAGTTTGCATTACTTTCTGCTACCCATTTTGCAAAATTATAGAGCTCTTGGTTACTTATCTTGAGCCATTTATTGTTATCGGCTAAAAAGAAAAGTGACGTCGCCACAGCAATTCTTTTGTTTCCATTTTGAAAAGGATGATTTTTAATCATGAGATAAAAAAGAATTGCCGATTTTTTTATAAGAGTCGGGTAGAGATCACGATTATCATATGTTTGGAAAGGAGCAATCAAACATCGTTCCAAAACATCTGGATATCGAGTGACAAAATCAGGAATCGGCTCATCAAATGTCATAAGCTTCTTTGCCAGGTCGTAACCGATATATTCAACATCAGCGACAGAGAGTATTCTCATACAATTATTCCTTACCGAGCATCTTGAGAGCTTCGCCGTATTCTTTCACTGTTTTGTCGACCGATTTCTCAATTTCTTTTTTTCTTTCAGGAGATAAAATAACGCCAAGAACAACGCTTAAATCAGCGCTTTCAATAACATAATTTCGTCCAATCTTTTTAGCCTTGATTTCCCCGCTCTGGATTTTTTTAAATACAGCAACACGGCTAATCCCAAGGATTTTAGCCACTTCAGCAGTTGAAAGTAATGTTTTATTCTCCATATGGCTATTATAACCTATGCTAATCAAGATTGCAAGGGTTAACATATGTTAACCAAACTTATCTACCTTAACAAAAAACCTTAAAACATTGAAATATTATTCAAAAAATTGAGGAATTTGCTTTTTCAGAAGTTCGATCGTATCAGCCACATCCATTTTAGAATTATCAATTTCAAAATAGGTATAACTCTCGTCAGCATTATCTCTCAGCGAAGTTTCCAAATAGAACTTACTGTCCACCAAATCCATCCATTCTTTCGTTGTCTTTTTATCTCGATTCAATCTTCTCTCGTCTCTAATTCCCTTATCGACAGTAAGCATGAGTATATAAATTTTCGACTCATATTTGAGCTTTGCCTTAAACGCATCGAAATGATTTTGATCGATAAGAAAGCTACCAGCAACTACGTTTTCATACTCAGCTTCAAAAAAGTTATGAATGAGGTCGAGACTATTCTCTAAAGCAAGACTCTGAAAATTTTCATCAAATAAAAAAGGATTCACTTGAAGAATATTTTCAGCATCAAACGAAGCCCCATTTTTCAAATATGGAACAATAGCTTTAGCAAGAGTAGACTTCCCCGCCCCTTCCCGCCCGCAAATGATGAGTAGACTTTTCAAGAGAGTGACATAAAATTCTCAAAGAAACCACAGACATACATATTATAAAAAAAGGAAAAAACTATGATAAAGAAGACCGCATTCAATAACAAAAAACAAATATACTTGAAAATCTGTTTGTTCATACTGTCCGCCTGATTAGAAGAAAAGTAGAATTTACCAACGAATGCGAGAGCAAGAACTATGCTGATAACAACTATGCGCACATAATTATCATCCGGAATCAAATGATCATTGAAATGACAAAGGACAGTGTGAGTGTCAAGATTTAATTCTCTTCCAACAGAAGTAGCTCTATAGGAAAGTAGGGGAAAATATAGTGCAAAAATAACAGACTGGATTATAAAAGAAATTAGTAACAAACTTCCTAAAATTTTTCTGTGGCTCATTGTGTTTTTAAATTATCGAGTAATGTGTTGAGCATACTCACAATCATTTGTTCGTTAGTGAGACTCATTTTCTTCCCCATTATTTTATCCTTTTTAATACCGTTGAGAAAGCCCGATATTCTTGCTGAAATGCCTTTTGCTTTACCTTTTTGAAGCATCTTGATCGTGGTATCAATTTTGTTCAAAAGTGATTGTCTGGTCCCTTTATCAAGAGTAAAAGTGCCTACCACATTTTTCATAACTTGGAGATACTGAATTGGGTCAAATTCTTGCGCTGACGTAAGAGAAAAATCAGTTGTGCCATTACCGTCGAGATCAACTCCAAGTAAGGTTGAGGTGGCAGAAACAGAAAGTGTTGCTTGTGTTGTAGGAAGTACGGGAATATCGGCGAAAGTTGAAGTAGCAACTGTTTGCCCTGCAACGGTTCGCTCAATTTCTAGTGTGAAGGTCCCGATACCGGTTCCTGTAATTTTTACACTTGTAGAATTATCATCCGGAAAGCCAACATACTTACCATCGCCTAGTTCAAAGTAATAACTGTTTGGAATCTGTTCCTCATCATAATTGAAATCAGAATTTGGAATAGAGATAAGACCAGTATGTTTGCCGGCATTATCGTAAAGATCTAGTGAAATTGGTGAATGCCCAGAAACATTAATACGTTTATCATTGCTCGTAGAAACTGGCTTTGTGGTAATTATTGAAGACGGCAAAGTGCTTACTCCTTTAATTTGATTCTCAACAAAATCAAGAATAGGTTGCACTTCGAGAACATCTGCGTGCTTCTTACCATTGTAATCATTTAAATTGATATAATAAGTCACAACACTCATATCCGTTGCACTTGGTGCTACCACAGTATCGTCTCCCTCCTCCGTAGAAATCGGCCTCATATCCAATTCTTTATTTGTCTGACAGGCGCCTTTATCTGCACAAATTGTCACATCTTTTGTCTGGTATTTAATTCCTTTTATCGTGTTCAGTCCCCAACCCGCGATCTGAGTCACCGTAATATCCGAAGGAATTTGATATGAATCGATATCATCATGAAGAGAATTCGCACCCATGAGAACAGTTGAATTCAAAATATTTGGCAAGCTCACATCATCCGCTGCCGGTTTCGCTCTGCCATCCACCCCAAGAAGGAAATCTTTGAGTTTTGTCGCGTCTGAAATGGTATCACCGAAAGTTTGTCTGAAATTTGTAATCGAATCAACCGCCGGATCGAATGTAATAACAGGATCTGTAACTTTTTCAAAATATTTTGACGAAGGTAAAAGCTGATATGCTCCTGGCATATTTTCTGCAAAGGTTCGCATCGTCCTCACCCCGGCGATAACTCCAAACCCAAGTTGTTCGTCATAGCCATGAAGAAGCGAGCTAATCGCTTTCGGTGTCCCCACTTCCGGCACCGCGACCATAATAAATTTATCGATCAAATTCGCCTCGCCTTTTTCATCAAGTGCTTTAATCAGAGCTTTGCCAACAACACCTCCCATACTGTGTGCGATGAGCGTTACCTTCCCTGTCTTTGAATTCTTCGCAAGATGTTCTATTTCCGTGACCAAAGAATAGGTTTTCCCGTCGGCAAGTTTTATCGGATTTGCGATCGTGTCCTGTGCCGATAGTCGCCAATCATACGGAAGTGGTTCCCAGTTTGCTATCGTCCCCGCAGTTTTCAACCTGTCCATCTCATCAGAAAAACTTTGGTAAATTTTAGTACCAATTACATTCACCTTATTGATGATATATTTCGTATAAATACTAGGATCTTTGCTTTTTCCATTCGCATCCAGATCCAACGCTTCGACATCTGTATACCAATTCGGCTCCCAGAGCTGGTCAGTATTCAATCCGCCAAAATTATCCCGATACAGCCGGCTTGCTTCAATCCCCGGCAGAAATGCCACACTCGAACAACAGACCAGTGTCTTCGGTAAAAAAGGATCTTCCGTGAGCCACGGAGAATAGTCTGCTGGGCCGAAAACCATATCACCAAGTCCGTATGGATTCCCGGGGTCATTCAAAATATCGCTCGGTCCGGTTGCATCTCCCCACCAATTTTCTCTCGCATCAACTCCGCTTTTTGTCTCACTCCAGAGCCCATAGAGATCATTGTTTTTAATAGAATTTCCATTTATCAGAAATGGTGTCCGCCACACATCAAGACCGGTAAAATTATTCTCAATTGTGCTTGAGGCAATATTGCCAGATGTAAGGTCGCCGGCACTTATTCCCGCCCAACCAAAAAAATTGCGAAAAGTTGAATCTGTAACAGAAAGTGAGGATGGTTTGCTTCCATAAAAAGTAACGCCAGAATCAAAACCTCCATCAAATAAACTCCCTAAAATCCTGATGTCGCTTGTGCCTTGCGCATAAATGGCAGAACCCCAATCCACATTCTTGATCGAAGAATTGTTGAAAGTAAGTTTGGAATTGTAGACGCCCACTCCCTGCTCAGCAATATTTTCAAAAGTCGTGTCATTGACATCCGCAGACGAGTTGTAGATGCCGAGCCCATTCCCCCAGGAAACATCTTTTATCATTGAGTTTTTCAGGATAAGTGCAGAACCCTGATACATTCCAACAGCAGAACCCCCAACATCTTCTATAGTACTGGAAGCAATTGTTATAGTACTCGCTCCACTGCCGTCGATTCCATCATAGCCCAGATGAGCGATTGTAGAATTTGTCACGGTAAGAGCGGTTGCATAGGTTGAAATGCCCGTGTCGCAGTCTCCAATAGAAATAGTATCGAGTGCGGCATTTGTAGTATCAAAATCAAGAGCTTCCGAGGAGTATCGGAAAACAACATTGAAAAAGTGCGACCCGGGATCGCTCCCCCAGAGTCTAATTCCATCATAATCAAATTCTCCCGGCTCTGTGGCAGTACCATCGCCATTTGTATCTCCTCCGAGAGAATCATCTTTGAGTGAAGTAAAATAGATCTTGTCGCTTTCCGTTCCTTCCGCAATAATTTTCCCATCGACATACAGAGCGCTCCCGTCCATTTTTACAATTACCCCCGGCTCAATTGTAAGTGTTACACCAGAAAGAACATCGAGATCGTTCTCCACAACATACGGACTATTTGCTTTCGTCCATGTCGTACTGGTAGAAATTTCTGAATCAGCCACAAGTGTTTCTGCTCGCACAGAGCGGACAGAAGAAAAAGAGCACAAGAAAATTGCGGAAAAGACGAGAAATTGGAGAATTTTCCGCTTCATTGTGGCTGTACCACTGGCGGATTGGCAAATTGGGATTCTTTTTCGATCTTTAATTTGTAGGCGTCGGTGAAAATAAGGAGGAGAAAGCTCGCGAGAAGGACAAGAAGAAACCCGACGAGGAACTTAAAGAAGGTTTTATCGAAGAATTTCCACATACTTATATTGTATCACTTCCCTATTTCGAAATATCCACAAAAGAAAAGCCCAGCATGCGTGCACGCATGCCGGGCTTTTCCAATTTCACACAAAACAAAAACCGCGCTTTCGCGCGGTTTTTGTTTAGCTATCCTAACTTAGGCCGAAGTCTCTGAAAGGACCACAAGTAGCTAAAGTTAGTTCTTGATCTGGATCGAAGAAGTTCGATAATCCTGAACTGGGTTTACAGCGTTCACTGTATCTGCTGCAGCTCCCGTAGTAGTTGCAAAGTTTACAGATACGATCTGAAGTCTGTAGTAGTTCGTAGATGAAGGATCATAGGTAACTGTGAGTTTCATGTTGGCAGTAGAGCCATCATTAATTCTCAAACAGTCAACACTACCCTGACATCCAGCGGCCAAGAAGGTAACTCCTGCCTGTGAACCATCTTCTTCAACAGCAGATGCTGGTGAAGTGTTAGCAGCTGAAGCGCCTGCAGAAGTCTGAACGTCGTATGTTACGCCTTCAGTACCTGCCAATGCTGTAGCTGATTTTGTTCCAGTAAGAGGGAGATACACAGTTTCGTCATTCGCAGTAACAGTAAATGGAATTACGAATGTAGCTGTATCATCACTTGTTGTAGCTGTGGTGTTCTCATTGTAGGTAGCACAATCAGAGAGAGGGCTACAATCAACTTGAGAAACAACAGTAACACCTTGTGACTTGAATGTCTGGTTTTCACCAGAAGCTGAACCTTGTGTATTTGCTGTATCACCGTTCTTATCCTGAATATTGAAGTTGCTTGAAGATGTAGGATCTGACATATTTACTGTCAAAGAATCTCCTTGATCGAAGCCTGCCTGACCTGTAGTGTCAGCAATCTTCTTGATCTTTCCAAAGACGGTGTAAGTCTTTGTAGAACCTTCTGGGATAGTAATATCATCACTTGAAGTGAAGGTTACTGTCTGGTCTGCAGAAGCAGCAACTGTTTCACTGTCAATTTCATTACCATTTGCATCATTCTTGCCTTCTACCAATCTCAAGTTGCTTGCCAAGAGGTCATCAGTTGTGACGCCTGTTGAATTAAGATCAACTTTCAATGTACTGAAGGTCATGTCTGATCCTTCTGCTCGCAAAGTAATGTAGAGCAATGGAACATCAGATGTTGTGCCTGTGTCAGATACTGTTACGTCACCTGCTGTAGGACCAACTGTTGAGATGTGCATTGTTACGTTACCAGAGTTTGCAAGAGTCTGGAATTCAAAGTTTTCACCTGTTGTGTGATTGCTTGTGAAGTCAAGAGAACTTGGAACATCGGCAGTAAGAATCGCGCCACTTCCATCTTCAAATCGAACTTGGTTGACACTAACATTCCAATCGTTACTTGAATCAGCGCCGTCAATATGAGCGACTGCTGTGACAGCAACGAAGAAGTCAACTTTTTCATTTTGGCTAACAGTTGCTCCAGAAAGAGCGATGCTCTTTGAGTAGTTGTTGCCATCCTTTGTGAAGTCAGCAACGTTAGCAGAACCAACTTGCTTTGAACCTTCCCAAATAGTTACCTCATCTGCGTATCGATTCAATCGTGTTGAACCACTACCGAAGTTGAAGAGAGTAACCTTTACACTTGAAACAGAAACATCAGAATCTTCAGCCTTCACTTTGAAGTTTGCGATCTTGACATTGCTGTCTCCTTCCTTCACCTCTGATTCTACATCAGAAGCTTTGGTGATAGTGATATCTCCTGAACCACCAGATACTGATCCACCAGTTGTAGAACCAGAACATGATTTACCAGTTGTTACACTAAATCCAGAAGTTGAAGAACAACCTGCTGGAAGTGGTGAACCTCCGTTACATGACATTCCAGTTGTTGAACTGAATTGTGCTCCTGCTGTACATCCTGGAACAACTGAACCTGCGCAAGACATTCCTGTCGTTGAGCTGAATCCGCTGTTTGAAGTACAACCTGCTGGGAAGTTACCAGATACTGATCCACCAGCTCCAGCATTAAGCTTAGCTCGTGTGATTGGACCTACATATCCAGCTGCTGGTGTAATACCAACACTTGTCTGATAAGCAGCAACAGCAGCTTTGGTCAAAGGACCGAAAGTGCCAGTTGCAGCTGGGATATTGAGGAATCCATTCTCAATAAGCCATGTTTGAAGCGCTGATACGTCTGCTCCTGTTGAGCCGACAGTAAGATTTGCGTCGAATGAAGCTTGAGCAGAAGAAACTCCGCCAACAACAGCAACCATTGTGAGTGCCATTGCCAAACCGAGAAATCCTGCAATAACTGTCTTTGTTTTATAATTCATATTTTATTAATTTTTGGAATCACTCTTCTCTCCAGATTATTAATAATGAGTGGAGAAAAAAATTATCCTGATTACGTAATTTGCGAAACACATTTCAGTCTCGACTTAAGAACCAAAATGCACTTGCGCTTTTAATCAATCTCGCCTCGACATTTTTTATGTGTTGAAACGATAATGATTCAATGTGTGACTGCTTTGCAATTTCTTGCAAAACACTCTTAACTCACTACCTATACTATTCTCTCTATCTCATATATCGACACAAGATAAAAAGATTAGCTGACGAATTTTGGTCTGAATATGCAACCATTTGCAACCGAGTCCACACTTCGATTAAGAAGCATGAAAGAATAAGGAATTTCTGTGAATTTACTATGTAAATGTCAACGATCTGTTTCGTTCTTTCGGACAAATATAACTGAACAGTATCTGGAAATAATTACGCAAGTTTTACGCGAAATTATCTCACCGCTCAATTATATATCTCTGATTCATACCTGTAAAATAAGGCTTATGTGGATAACTGATTTTATTCAAATCAGAGCCAAATATGCGTTATTCTCGATACCCAGAAAGAACTGTTGAAAAGCAATAAAATAGCCTTATGAGGCCCTTTTTATTGTGTTTTTCAACGTGGGTAGAATTGTACTCATATAGGGCCAAAAGTCAATTATCAATACAAGCACTACTATATGGACGTAAAGAAACGTGAATCATGACAAATTCAAGCTCTTTCGTTCGAAAGGTAAGTTTCAAAATGTATAGAAAAGGCTACTTCTTAAGAGAATAGGTGCTCCAGCGTCTCTCCCCTTGTTTTTCCAGAATACCAGATTTGACCATGCCTATAAGCTGTCTTTGAATGGTTTTTTCACTGCAGTCTTTTACAAACTCTCCTATGTCTTTAATAGTTAAAGATTGCTTTGTGCTCTGTTTAAATGTCTTTAAGATCATCTCCTTTCTATCTGTATGAGACGTTTCTCTCGATATCCCTTTATAAAGGACATTATGGTCTTTTATATCAATCTGTCTTTTATATTGTCCTTTATAATCTTTTGAACTTGAGCGGGCGGGCAAAAGAGTCTTTAGAACGTCTTTTTCAAAAGTATTTCCTCCCAAGACTCCACCGTCTTTCTTATCTAAGGTTTCATTTACTTGAAAAAAATTACTTGGAATTGTGAACGTATTTTCTTCATCTTTTCGAACTCTTTTTGATTGCAAAGTATCCATAAATATAGCGAATTCTTTCTTGAGGATTACATGATTCATCTCTGATATCATTCCAGCCGCATATCCAATTTCAGTGAAAGAAAGAATCTCCGATGAAGAAAAATATATGCTTTTTATTTTTGCATCTCTTTCCTTAACCGAAAGACTAATAAGAGACATCGTGTCTGATAC
>JAQTTF010000076.1 GCA_028710915.1 Minisyncoccota bacterium
TGCTGTAAGTATCTTCTCCATCGCGTCATGAAAGTCCACGAGAGAAATAGCAAGAAGAGAGAAATTGTTTCGCTTTAAGATATCTTGGAATAGAGGGCGAACGGACTCAAGGCTTAGGTGAGCTTCCTGTAGGCTTCCAGAATAGACGGTCTCCTTTAGAGACGTAATGGTTGTTGAAACTTTTCCTATGTCACTATTGAATTGTGAATCTGATCGTATCGCGTAGGGGTGATAGATTGTGTATTTCTCATAAAATGCAGAGTATTGATTGACGAGGTTGTCGTAATTAGCAATAGCAGCATCTCGTTGCTCTTGCCCAGTGTAGAACAAGGTTTGTTTATAGTAGGTATTCATTCGGTTGTAGTCATCCAAGAAAAGTTTCTTGGTGAAGAAAGCACTGTAATAACTGCCCGCTATTGCAACAATTAGGAATACGATGAGACTACCGATTTTTGCATATACCGATAGAGGGGCTGCCGTTGTGGTTTTTATGCGGAGTATTTTGTAGAGTGCGCAAAATCCGGTGAGGCTAGTCACGAGACTTATAATACCGAGAGCGTACAGAATGATTTGCCAGATACCACCCGTCCAAAAATATGCACCAAGGAAAAAAGTCTCGGCGACAAACAATCGAATGAAGCGATCTAAAGCACCTTCATTTTGCAGATCTTTTAATTTCATATATTAACTAAGAAGAGAAGCAAAAACTTGTGGTTGGAAGCCGACCAAAATAGTCCCGTCAATATCGATGACAGGCACTCCCATTTGACCGCTTTTTGTAATCATTTCTCTCGCGCGTGTGCTGTCTTTCGTAACATCAACATCTTCAAAAGGTACGCCGTTTTGCTTAAAGAAATCTTTTGCGTACACGCAGTAGGGGCAGGTGGGTGTTGAGTAAACTATAACTTTGTGTTCCTTGGTATTCATATTGATAGAGTAATGGGTAAGGGGTTGTACGTTTGAATTAGTTATCTATATTTGCATACGAATTTCTTGAGATCTGCTACAAAGGGAGTTTTCTGAAGTTCGTAGCACACATTTTTACCTTCTCGCACCGGAGTCACCAGACCTTGTTGAGATAGTGTTTGGAGATGGTGAGACACGATGGCGACGCTTAAGTGTAATGTACTTGCTATGTCAGAAACGCACACTTTCTTTGCATCAAATATGGTGCAAAGAATTTTTAGTCTGTTTTCATCTCCCGTTGTTTTTAATACTCCCGCTAATTCATTCAAATGCATATTTGAATGTTATACGGAGCCGTTTTCATTGTCAATGAATCCAGTGTGGGATAGTATCAATTTGGAATTTCAACTAGTTATTTACAGGAGGCTATATGGAAAAAGGCATAAGTGAAGACTGCTGTGCCGAGCAGCAAGTCATTCTTCTGAAGCAGATATTAGCAGTTTTGTTGGAGGGCTCATCTTGTTTGGGGTCTTCGATTAATGGACCGCAACATATTGCTGTCGAACGGATTATCGCCCGTTTTGATTCGAAACAGGGGCACGGGCTTGCAAATTTTGCTGCAGACAAGTTTCTTCGTCGGTTTAAGGATAGCAAAAGCCATCTGTACACGGACAGCGGAGCATTGGAGTATGCGGAGCGTCTTGCGGGCCTTTTTTCACTTTCGAGTGAGGTGAAAGAGCGGTTAGTGAGATGTGTAGCGGAGGCTGGTTGGTATGGACGCCTCGAAATATGCGCGCGTAACTATTGTGGACGGGTGCCGTCGGCGGCTGAGGTAAAACTGCTTTTTCAGGAGTATTTGAAAAGCGCCGGCTACAGCACCTCGGCCGAATATGTTCTTGCGGAGTATGCAAAAAAATATTTGTCCCCAGATGATGCTGCGACACAAATTGCTCTCGTCCAGGCACGTAGAGAACGTGCCGGTTATTAAATTGATACCGTATAAATCCCGCCTCGGTGGGATTTATTTTTTGGTTACACTTCGTAAGAAGTGCTTGTTTTTGAATCGTAATGGCGCCCGAAAGCGAAAGTCGCTTTCGGGCGACTTTCTTTTTATTTTTAGCGTATACTAGAGGTATATGGTAGAAGGCGGTCCACGAATAATACGTTCTGCAGAAAGCGTTCCCGACGGCCCTGATTCTCGTGCAGTTGAAATAGCAGGGGAAGGGAAGTATGTAGACATTCTTGAGACGGTTCGGAAAGAGGGTTTCTTGGAAAAAGAAATGAATCGAGTTCGAGAGGAATATGGTCTTGATGAGCTTTCTTTTTTGAATGATGCTGATCGCGAAATGTTTACCGTTCTTGATCTCTATGATCCAGTGACGGCAAAACACTGTTTGCGCACGTATGAAATTGCTCGCGAGAAAATGGAAAAAGAAGTAATACCGGGAGAATCTCTGGCTCAGTTACTCGAAAAGAATGAATCAATAACTCCAGAGCAATTTTATCGAGCTTGTCTATTTCATGATATTGGTAAGGTGGAGGTACCGCGAGTGGTGATTCAGCATCGCATGAGTGAAGGGCATATGCTTGAATGCATGCATCACTTGTATCATGAAGGGAAGATCCTAGGTACACTGGGTCTTGCTCCGAGCGCTTCTGATACAGAGATTGATGACGCGTTGAAAGAGCATTCACTGCGTAGTATTGATATAGTCCCTGCACGAGAAGTACTTTCTCCCGAAGAATTGGCAGAGGTACAGCATTTTGGTTACTCGGGAGACGAGACGCTCATGGATATAATTAAAACGCACGAGGTGTTTTCGGGAGAGATTTTAAAAAATGCTGGATATACGCTTGAGTCGAAAAT
>JAQTTF010000077.1 GCA_028710915.1 Minisyncoccota bacterium
TTCGTGAGAATATTTACTAAAAATTCCGCCCGATGCCATTGTAAGATAGGTCACTTTGCCAATCCCCACACCTTCGAACACTTTTTTATAAGCCACTTTTGATCCTTCATAAAATGCTTCGTGTTCTTTCTCGTCTCGTGAAAAAGAATAGAGATCCTTCATCATAAATTCCCGACAGCGCATTATCCCGCTTTTTGCCCGAGCCTCATTTCGAAATTTGGTCTGAATCTGATATGCAGAGCGCGGCAAATCTTTGTAAGATTTAATCTCCTCGGCCATAATTGCCGTAAGCATTTCCTCATGAGTAAGAGCAATCCCCACTTCTGTGCCATTTTTCAGTTTCGTTTTAAACCAATTATCTATTTTTTCATCGCTCCAACGTCCCGTCTTCTCCCAGAGTTCTTTGTTCTGCAAGGTCGTCATAAAAATTTCTTGTCCGCCAATAGCATTCATCTCTCGACGAATAATTCCCGCAATTTTATTGAGCACTCGAAGTCCTAACGGCAAGTACGAATACACGCCCGCCATTTCTTTATGAATGAAACCTGCGCGAATTAAAAGACTGGCATTTTTCGCCATCTCATCTTTCGGAGCTTCTTTGCGAGTTTTGGTAAACAATAACGATTGTCGCATTGCCGATAATTATAGAGAAAATAGCATTTTTGTGCAAAGAAAAACGCGCCGACCGTTGCGGGTCGGCGCGAATACGAAAACGGAAGCTAAAAGGAAGCGACCTCATTAAGTTTCTCCAGATTATCCACCCTGAAAAATTCAGTGTCGATAAAGATGGTAGTACTCTGGACGTGCTGAGACTGGGAAGAGGGGTCGGTGCCTTCCGGACCAGTCTGCAGGGCATACGCTTTGTCCAAAAAGATCTTCGTCCTTTCCTCGACAGAGCCCTTTCCCTCAATCATCTCACGAAATGCGTCGCAGGATGCTTTGGGTAAGGTAATCCTGGTTCCGTTTTGCATCACAGTAACCGCTACGACCTTGCAAGTGCCCATATCGGGCTTCATCACTGCGGGCGGGCAACGAATGATCACTTCGCGCGCAAGCTCGTTGATCCGCCCAAGCGAGCCCCTTTCGATCATCTCAACCGCTTCAGAGATCTTCGTCCCCGGTTGGCCGACCTGTGGAGCGAAAAAGCTGGCATACCAGAGATTCGGAGCAAGCCCCTCCTCAGCTGCGCCCAAAGCGTGTGAATCGGGAACAAAGAACACAGTGAAGGAGGACGAGCTAATTGTTGTTATTTCCTCGGTTTCAGCGCTCTCTGTCGCTCCCATGTTCTTTGCTTTTTCATTTCCCTTCATCTCGCTCATGTCCTTAAAGGACACCTTGCCGCTCATCATACAGGCCGTCTGAATGACAGAGTGTATCGCCCCCGCCGGATCACTTTCACTCGAGGCGCCAAGCATGGTACCGAGAGTGTGAAGGCGGGTCAGATTTGCAAGCTGCGGATACGACATGACGAATTGCGCTAAGGCGTAAGGAGACATTGTTCCTTCCTTTCTTTGAAAAAACTGTGCCAGCCCATTGCCAGCAGCTGTCCTCAATCTACACCCTTTCAATTAAATAGAAAAGCGTCCGCTCTCCTTACAAAAATAGGGAATCGAAAAAATCCTAAAACAACTTCACAACATCATGAAGCGTCACCACAACCATAAGTACAATGAGAATCGCAAAGCCAACACTATTTATCATATTCGCAATTTTGGGCTTTATCGGAGAACGCTTAATTGATTCAATAAGAACAAAGAGAAGCCTTCCCCCATCAAGCGCGGGAAATGGGATGAAATTTAAAACAGCAAGATTGAGTGAAATAAAAGCAGTAAAGGAAAGCAGGTACACGAAACCCAATTTCTCGGCGCTCCCCACAAGAGAAATAATTCCCACAGGCCCCGTCACTTCCGAAAAGTGCGCATTGAGTGTGACCGCGCTCCAAACAAATCTGACGAGCCCAACCGCTACGGTTTTTATGACATACCCCGTAAGCTTTGCTCCTTCATACAAAGCGGGGAAAAAAGGAAGCTTCAACGTTCCAATCATATCCATAGAAATGCCTATGACGCTTTTGTTTAAAACGGAATCACTTCTCGGAGTTACGGAAAGCAAACCCGTTTCATTGCCGCGCTCGTATTGCACTCTTATAGAATCGCCTCCGTGGCTTCCAATAAAATTCTGCACGCCTTCAGGAGTGAGATGTTCTATCCTTTGTGAAGACGCTTCAAGGGTCAGTATTTTATCCCCCACCTGGAGTCCCGCTTTCTCGGCGGGGAAACCTGTTACAACTTCGGTTATCACTATTTGCGGATTCGAAATGGTGCCGTTCGCCGTATCTCCGACAGACGATGGAAATCCCGTCATAAAACCGATTGAGATAAGAAGCCAAGCAAAAAGGATGTTAAAAGAAATACCAGCAACCAAGACAAGCGCCTGAATGGGCCGAGGTTTGTAGGAAAAATTTTTCTTTTTTTCTTCTTCCGTAACAGCCACCTCTTCCGGATTCTCACCGAAAATTTTCACAAAACCGCCAAAGGGAATCCAATTTAATGAATACAGAGTGCCACGCCATATTTTCCCGAAGATACGTGGAGGAAAACCGAGCCCGAATTCTTTTACCTCGATGCCGGCCCATTTTGAAACTATGAAATGCCCGAGCTCATGCACGATAACAAGCACAATGAGAATTATTAAAAAAAGGAGGATGCTCATAGATCGTGTAACGTATAACGTGTAGCGTATAACGAAAACAAGTTCTGAATTCCGTTTCG
>JAQTTF010000023.1 GCA_028710915.1 Minisyncoccota bacterium
CGGAATGAAAGGCCTTCCTTCTGCTTCAGGACTTAAGGCTCAAATAGAAAAACAAGCTCCTTCATTTGATAAATGGCTCGCTGGTTTTAAAGCGATCGCTCTTACCCGAGGTGTTGGCTGGGCAATGCTCTTGTGGGATCCGCACGCAAAACAGCTTACCCACGCATGGATGGACGAACAGCACCTAGGCCAGCTTACTGACACGCGTCCAGTACTCATGCTTGATATGTGGGAGCATTCGTACCTTTTTGATTATATCCCGGGAGATAAGAAGAAATATGTTGAAGCTTTCTTTGAAAATCTGAATTGGGAAGTGATTGAAAAAAATTTCTTAAGCGCACAAAAATAAAAAGCTCCACACCAAAAATCCGCTTTCGAGCGGTTTTTTGGTGTACAAATCTCAATATTTTATTTCACCGTTTCAATATATTTTCAAAGATAAAATGACTGATTCTATATGCTGCATTTTTGTTGCACTGCATTGCAAGATATATTCGCACTTGATGTGGGTATGCCACAGCTGCTCAAATCAATTGGAACCGATGACTGACTGCCTCCGATGCAAGAGCTCCAACCACATTGCCAGTTGGGGGAACAAAACACTGTCGGCGCGGAAGTAATGGTAAAAGGCACAAAATTGCTGGCGGCTGTAAGTGGAGTGGAGTTTGAAGCCACAGATACATAATAATTTCCGGCGGGAATTCCAGTCGAAGCTACGATGGATTTTGCCGTCGTGTCCGAAGAAGGGTACGCAGAAACTTCATAATAATTCGTGCCAACGTTTGGGCTGGTAGTAAATATATAATTGTTTCCAAGATTGCTTCCATACACATTAATCGTCGTCCCTTTTGGACCCGAATTCGGAGAGATCGAGGTGATAAGAGAAACGGGCAAAACAGTTCCCGGGATAACGGTAAACGAAACAGGATTGGTACCGGAAGGATTCAGATTAGAACTCACAGATAGATTATATGTCCCCGGGGAAAAACTTGTTGGGACGACGAAATTCACGCTGGTATTACTGACGTAACCGGGAATGATGGACTGATTATTCAGCAAAACCCTTGTGCTAGCACCAGTATGTATATAATCAAAATTATTTCCATAGATAGTTACCGTAGCACCAGCCAGAGCAGATGTCGGAAAAACTGAAGTTATTGAGGCCTGACTATTCGTTCCCGAAGTAATAGTAAAATAAGTGTCGCTTGAGTCAGTGGGAGTTATATTCCCTCCATTTGGATTATAGCCATTCGTAAACACAACAACTGCTTTGTAACGACCAGGCGGAAGATTATCGCTAACTACAAATGAGATTGATCCAAGCTGCGCATCCACGGAAGGAGTGTTGATCGTGCCATACCGCTGCCCATTGTCCACATTATCAAGATTTATGGCAACACTTCCAGTAAGTGAAGATGTCCACGAAATTTTCATAGTATCGCCAATTCGATATGTCTCTCCCCCATTTGGTGAGACAACAGTGATTGAAGGCTGAGATGTGTTTCCCGAAGTGATCGTGAAGTAGTTATTGCTCGAGGCATAAGAAGCCAAGTTTCCATTCATCGCGGTCATAAATGCTTTGTATCTGCCGGGTGGTAGATTGGTGTTTCTCACAGTCCAATTAAGTACACCACTTGTTGGATTTATAGTTGTATCGACAGTGCCATATCTGTACCCATTGTCCAGATTATCTAAATTAATGCTCATTGAGTTCGTGTTTGAAGAACTCCACCTGAACTGGTATGTATTTCCGACTTGCCATACTTCTCCACCATTCGGAGAGAGAACTGTGATGGAGGGCTGAACATTCTGCTGGCCGGATACGATCGAGAATGGCAAAGAATTGCTGACGTTTGAACCATGAAGACCGTCATACATATAAACATTGTAGTTCCCTGCCGGCAAGATCGAAGTGCTAGGCACCGTGAATGAAACTCTGGTCCCGTCGAAAGAAGGATTAAGTGCCGTAAATCCTCCACCAGTTCCTCCTGTAGCGCTAGTAAGCTCAACGGTGTTAAAGCCGGAAAGATTTGTTCCGTAAATAGTAACAATTGTTCCCGGAGTGCCTGAAGATTGAGAAAGCGAGGTGATTGTCGGCAAAGTCCCTGTCGTAGGATAGTTAAGAGTAAACCATCCGGTTTGTCCGGAACCAATTACATTTCCATTCGCATCTACACCACTCACCATAATAGAGTAGCCGTTAGCCGCGTTTGGCGGAGTCGCAGACAGAAAACTTTGGATAGAAGTCGTCCGAACCATATTCATCGAAAGAATACTTCCACCGGTGTCGCCAATTTCAATTTTTCTGCCTGATGAGTGCAAAAGGTAGATGTGATAAATATAGGCATTAATATTACTCCAGGAAATCGGAATACTAAACTGATTCCAGTTCCATGTATACGAAGAGCCTGCGGATGGCGAAGTAACGGTGATTAAAGATTGATTTGTGCTTCCGCCACAAGGAACTCCTGTAAGTGGGTTGAATCCTCCGACAGGACAAGCTGTAAGAGCAAATGAATTACTGCGTCCCATTGTTCTCGTCTGGTTATCTACGATCTTTATATCGTATGTGCCCGGACTGACCAAGCGCTGCGAATTGTAACAATTGATCAAATTCGGCGATGTGGTTTGCCCCATTGTCTGGCAATTTGTATTAGACACAACCCCGACTACCCACATAATTGATCCCCATGCCTCAGGGACAATATGCCCCACCGTAGTGAATTGGCCATACACATTCTGCCGCTCCAAATAAGCCGAGATCCGCGGAAGGGTATTTCCGCTGCCATAGACATACGCCGGCGTATCAGGAGCACCAGCCCATTTAATTTCGAAAATTTGTTGCGGAGAATCGACAGAACTCAAAGAGTCTACAACTTTGCTATTTTCTACAAGTGTTTCCCCTCCTACCGGAGCAAGAACAGTAATTTTATTTGCTGGATATGTTTGTGTGCAAGACTGTCCCGTGAGTGGACTGAAAAGAAATCCTGACTGACAGCCTGGAATAGGAGAACTGCCGGCGCAAGGCAGACCAGTAAGATAGCTGTAAAGAGCACCTGGTCCACATTCTTGTAGTCCTGGGAAAGTATTTGCGCGCGCGAATGAGGGAAAAACAAAAAGTGATAAGAATACAAAACCAGTAAAAATGCTTTTTTTCATAATAAAATAAGGTTAATTCGAGTAAGCAATACGATAACCATACACCGAGGTTCAGAGACTTGCAATCACGAATCGACAGTACAAAAAACCGCTCGAAAGCGGATTTTTGTTTTTAATTTTTAAATTTTAGAATCCGAGAACATGCCCAAACGCTTCAAGTACAGAAGCTAGCTGGTCCGTTGGATTCGCATCCAACATCGAAATTTGAGGATGAACGATCACCGTCACACTAGAAGAATTGCTTACTCCAGCGCTATTCGTACAAGTGATTGTATAGAGAGTCGTCGCTGTAAGTCCTCCAATCTGTTGACTACCGGAAAGAGCGATATTCTGCTGGCTCCATCCTCCGGATTTGGAACAACTCGTTGCATTCGCGGCAGACCAAGACACTTGTGTAGCTCCTCCATAATTAATCGCAGTTGGATTTGCAGTGAGCGTAATGGAAGGAGTTGGAACTGAATTCGAAGAAGAAACAGCTACACATGCGCCATTGCTACAACTGCCTGGACACGTTATAGCAGTTCCTGTTACACCTCCGTTTATCGTGGAATTATTGTCGCAAGAATATTGAACCAGCGTCGTGGAATTGGCACATCTGTTTACTCCAGTGTACGTATTTGCTCCGCTTGTACCGGTGACGCTTCCGTCAGCATTCACTTTGCAGCTGGAAAGAGCTGTACCTTCTACTGTTACAGAAACAGAATTACTTTTCCCCGTGGGGCCGTTCACATAAAATGTATAGCTTCCAGGAGATAGTGTTGGCGCATAGAAGATTATTCCAGTTGAAGTAACTTGATAAGGAACGATGGTAGATGAACCCACAATTGCAACATCACCAGAAACAAAACCACTTCCGCTGACAAATACTTTTTCTCCTGAACCTATCTCATAATTATTACTTGCAGGAGATGCAACAGTAGAAACAACCGGAGGATCTTGAGGTGGTGTCGATTGAATACCGGCTTTCACAACAAAGGAAACTTTTGATGTCCATCCTCCAAAAGTCGCTTTAGCTGTTATCGTCTGGTCACTTGCAGTATTGTTTACCGCCTGAACTACGATCGGCAAAGTGGCATACTGACTCCAGTTCTCCACTTCGGTGCAACCGCCATCTGTAACAAATGCCCCAGGCAGCGGACAAGAATATGTTAGAGTCCACGGCTGACTTGGTCTTGGAGACACATTTATATAGACATTTCCTCCAGAGGAAACAGTCTGAGGACTGGCATCAATTGAAGATTGCGAAGAAACGTTATTGCCCGAAAGGGTAAAATAACCGCTTCTTCCTGCTGCAGAATTTGGAGTGCCTTCCTTGGCTTGAGTAGATACTAATATTGTGTAGGAACCATTCGGTATGGTCGAATCATACTTCCAAGGATAGCTACCGGTATCTGAAAGATATGTCGCAATACGATTAACGATTACTCCGAAATTATTCAGCAAATCTATTTCAATAGGCAAATTGTTTGTATTGGAAGAGGTCCACTGGATATAACCGATGAGTCCGCTACTTTTTGCTCCACTATTGTCTAGACTATTACCGGATTGCGGATATGTAATAGTGATTGAAGGTTGAGCCGTATTTGTCCCAATGACATTTACCCTGACTATATTTGATTGGTACACTGCTCCATCTTTGTAGATATTCACGTACACGTTACTTGTCCCAGTCGTTGTCGGAGTACAGGTTAATGTCCATTTCTCATCTGGTTCTGGGCTTCCGTTTTGGCATACTGAATTGAATACAGGATCAAAATTCCATGACGTTGTGTGCCCATTTGCACCATAAGGGACTCCACTTAGATTTTGAAGCGTCCCTCCAATTGATACTGTATCGCCAACTTTTATTGTGAGCGCGCCAGTAGTACCATCAAAGACCCCGTTTGGAGCAGAGGCAGCAAGGTGAATTGAGGGCACCGAAGAAGCTCCGATATTAAACATGCCGCTTAACCCAACGTGAGTAATGCCCGTAGAAGGATCATAGGCTGTCATTAATACAGCATATTCTCCGTCGGGAATGGAAGAAGAGAATTGGAATGGAACACCCGCCCCAAGGCTATGCGAAGCATCGACAGTAGTAACAGCTACGTCACTTGAATAAAATACAACACCAGGCATGTAACTTGTGGAAAGAGAAGCCGCACTCAACTGCGCTTGGCTTATGAGGCGTGCTTTGAGTTGAATGGTTTTCCCAGCAAGTTCTGTTGGGTAAGTCCAG
Organism: Minisyncoccota bacterium; assembly: GCA_028710915.1. Taxonomy (GTDB): domain Bacteria; phylum Patescibacteriota; class Minisyncoccia; order Phycocordibacterales; family JAQTLZ01; genus JAQTLZ01. The sequence goes on from JAQTTF010000023.1 coordinate 5,378, forward strand.
AAAACATTTTTATTAGCACTTAATGACCACTGATCGCCTGTAGTCGGAGAGGTTACGGGCATATCGTAGATAATGCCAGAAGTAGGAGTAGTGTCTCCGCACGGTCTGCCAGTAAGATAATTAAAACCTACTGGTCCCTGAGGACAACCCGAAACACTATTGGAATTTCCTCCACATGGAAGACCTGTTGTTGTACTAAAACCAAAGGTCGAAGAACAGCCAAGAGGAAGATTTGTTACTCCACAATTTGGAATAGCATTTATTCGCGCTCGAGTAATTGGACCGACATTGCCTAAAGAGGGTATACCGTTTGCAGTTTGAAATGCCTTAACAGCTGCAAAAGTAACTCTGTCATATGTGCTATAAGATTCACCCGAGAAAAATCCTTCATTTCTTAGAAAATTTTGAAGGGTGATGACATCTTGATCGTGACTTCCGAGGGTGAGATTTCTTGTGATAACGCAACTGGTTGGACTAGAATTTCCGTCGGTGACAATTGTGAAAGGAGAACTCGCTCCCCAAGCAATTTCACCAGCTCCAGGCACAGTTGCCCCAACACCAATAACATATTGATTCGTATCAGCAAAAACCGTTTGGAAACCAAGAAAATCCGCAATTTTTTGTTCCAGAGTTCTCATTCCCATTCCCCATCCAGTATTCTGTGTCACTGTCCATGTATACGAAGTGGCTGTTCTTGATAACCCAGAAACAATTGTCGTATTCGGATCCATAATAGTACCCTTTGTACCATTCATGATCATAATATATTGGGTTGCATTTTAAGGAAGAATAGAATGTCTCCAGCGAATGGTATATTGAGTCCCCGCCTGAACGACTTCTCCAATTTTTTGAGCAAGCATAGTTATTGATACATTTGGATACAGATCTGCACCCGATGATGCAGTTTTATTGATCGTAAATTCACTGCCAGTAGCGCAACTTGAACTATCAGTCACAGAAATACATATCTGAATACGATATTGCGCACTTCCAAGTGGGATCACAAGGTTTAATGGAGCAGGAAGAGTTCCGCTGCCTCCTTGCGAATTAAAAGATAAGCCACCAGCTCTGCCAAGTTCACCGTACATTTCATTTCCATTCTGATCAACAAGACGCATGACTGGAGTTACAGACGTGTCCACACCAGACCATTTCCACGAGAATGGAATGGTCGCGGTTGGAGATGAGAAATAATTCCCTTCCGCCGGCAGAATATCGGTGATCGAAGGTTGAGTTGCCGTTGATGCAAAAACATCCGTTCTCGCAAGTAGTGGCGAAATGATAGCGAAAGAAAAGAGCGCGAAACCGACGAGAATGTGTTTTCTCATTGTGATTATGAATTATGTATAATGCGATTAATAAAATATGACACTCAACAGTGTTTTATAAAAACAAAAATTCGATGCTTTTCTGAAAAGTCATCGCTTCCCAAGTTTTGGAGAAGTCTCTCTTACTGTTAAGAATACTCTTATCAAAAAAGTCCGCAATAGAAAGTTATCCACACGCAAAGTCAAGACGCCAAAAGAAAATGGTTCTGGTATGCTTGCCGCATGAAATTGTTTCTCAAAAGAGCCTTCTTTGTGGCCGTTTATATTTTCGCCGCTATCGGCTTTTTTCTTGTCTCTGGTTACTTCGCAGTAAAATACGGTCTTACAAATGAAAAAGGAATCATAGATAACTCTCACCAAGAATTCATCCAGGCTGGAATAGGATCTCTCCAAGATAAAATCAAACTTTCCTGGACAGACAGCGAAGAGTGGCAAATATTTAAAACAGCGGCAGCGAAAGATACGGGAGTGCTCGTCCGAGTCGAGGGAGAGACGGGCGTGCCTCGAAGACTTATCGTGGGAGCTCTTGCAACAGAACAGCTCCGTCTTTTTTTCACCGAACGAGAATTCTTCAAACAAGCTTTCTCCCCGCTGAAAATTCTCGGCAACCAATCTCAATTTTCTTGGGGCGTTATGGGAATCAAAGAAGAAACGGCCGTGAAAATAGAAAAAAATCTCAAAGATCCAACGTCTCCATTTTATTTAGGGAAGGAATGGGAGCATACGCTAGATTTCAAAACTAATAACCCCGACGAGGAGAGATACGAACGGCTAGTAAACGAGCACGACCATTACTATTCATACCTTTACGCGGCGCTTTATTTCAAGGAAATCGAAGAACAATGGCAAAATGCCGGGTTCCCTATCGCCAATAGGCCAGAAATCTTGGGAACGCTTTTCAATATCGGCTTTGAAAACTCAAAACCAAACGGACATCCGGATATTGGAGGGGCAGAAATTTCATTGAATGGAGAAATATGGAGCTTCGGATCGATTGCTGGCGCTTTCTACTATTCTGATGAACTCACTAATGAATTCCCTATCGAAGGAACCCTCTTGTGAAATCTGAAAAGAATAATCCCATAGAAAATATAGAAGGAGATCATAAGTAAAGCCGGGAAATACGAAATCGAAACCATTGCGAATGGAAGCGATGAGAAAAGATGAACCACCTTGAGCTCGTAGAGAAGAAGAAAATTTGTCAGAAGTGCGAAAGGAAAAGCCACAACAAAACCAAAAAAAGAAAGAAGTCCTGTAAGAAATCCGAGAAACATCGTAAGAGGGATAAATCCTAATATCAAAATATTTACCGGAAGTCCGACAAGCGAGACGTCTCCCATTTGATAGAGAAGGAACGGCAAAACGAAAATCTGAGTTGCGACCGTAGAGACGACAATATTTTTGATTTGAAATTTTTCCGGAAGAAAATGAAACTTGGTATGCACGAGCGGCGATACATAGATGAGAGCAAGCGTAGAAAGAAAAGAAAGTTGGAATGAAACATCAAAAACGAGAATTTTCGGATTGAAAAGTATCATAATAACTCCAGCTATAAGAAGCGCGCGAACAACATCATATCTCCGGCCAATCCATTTTGCGAGAAGTGCGAGAAGCGCCATTATCGAAGCGCGCACAGTAGTGGCGGAAGCCCCGGTCATAATCGCAAAAAGAAAGATACTCCCCGCACCAAAAGATATTCCGTATACCTGTGGTAAAAATGAAAAGAATTTCATAATCGCCGAAGCGACAATAGTGACATCATAGCCAGAAAGGCCGACGACATGAATTACGCCAGCTCGGCGAAACTCATCTGAAAGTTCTGTTCCAAGCGAGCGCTTAGCTCCAAGGAGAAGTCCGCCAAGAAGCGATGATTGAGGGGATGGAATAGCGTTATTTATTTTTTCAATAAATGCATTTTTGAGCGCAAAAAGATTCCTCTTTATGAAATTCCCTCCTCCGCTCGAGACAACTTCAACTTTCGGATTTTTGGACATATAGTAAATGCCGTCTTTCGCAAGATACGAAACATAATCAAATTCTTTTCCGTTATCTTCAGAGAAATTTTCCGGCCTCGCGAGAATCCCAGTAAGTTTGATCCTATCCCCATAGTGGAAGTCAGAATATCGAGAAACTGTTGCGAGAATTTTTGTCTGGAAATCTTTATTCGAAACCTGATCAAGAGAAATGGTCAGCTTTGTATTAGTATCTCTTTCGTCTGGTTCATCAGAAATAACGCCCTCTGCAATAACTTGTTTCCCAATAAGATTCTCAGGTAACGGATTTTTTTCAAGAGATAACGAATAGCGAAAAAGACCAAGTGAAAATAGAAAACAAAAAAGCGAGATTGCAAAAAGGCTGCTGCTTGAGTCTCCTTGTTTCCGTAAATACCAAGCGTATGAAAAAATACTAGCGCTTACGAGGATGATGCAGAGCATCAGAGCGAGAGAAGGAGACCAAAAAGAAGCGAGGAAGATTCCTCCCGCAAATCCCAAGACTGTGAGGAAAAAATAATTGCTGTTCACTCGTGAAAAAAATCATGCCCTTCTATTGGTTTCATATTATCCGCATGAAAAGCCGCTGGATTTCGTCTATAGAAACTGAAAAAACTTTTTATATACGGAGGAAGAAGTGTTTTGTCTTCCAAGATCTTCTCTCGCTGACTCACGCCTGAAACCTGGCTGTTCATATAGGCCAAAAAATCTTTGTAATAGGTTTGAAAACGATCAGAATAATGTTCATCAAAACAAACAATCGCAGGGAATTTCTTTTCAACAAATATTTTTCCAGATGGAATACGGCACAGCGCGCGTAATGTATTGATACGAATATCAGGATGTGCAGGCAATACAAAAAGCATCATCTGTTCCATCTTTCTTTTCTGAAAGTCGGGCAAACTTTCATATGATTCCGCAAATTCAGCAGGAAGTAAATTTTCTGCCAAAAGCGAATCAAGGAGAGCCTTAGGAGATATTTCTTGGGGAGATTCCGAAGCCTCAATGTCTTTTGTCATATCATAATTATAGTACACGCCACTCTCTTATAATAGCTTCTTCATCATCTCGTGAAAGCGCTTTTTTAAATTTCGCTTTTTTGCCCTTTACTCGTTTTTCGCAGTCGGCCCATGTAGCATGCTTCATAAGGACACCGTCGACAAGCGAGAGATATGAGTATGCTTTTGCATTTGAATGAGCGCGCGATGCTGATTTTTCCCTCGCGAGAGACTTATCGAGATCAAAATTCAAAATATTTCTCCCGTAACCGGAAAGCTGGCCGTTATAGAGTTTCGGATATGTCCCATCCGCAAAAGAAGTAGCGATTTCATCAGCCCGTTCGTTTCCGGGAATTCCGATATGCCCGCCGAGATATTTCCAGACAATTTCTTTCCCATCTGTCACTTCAAGAAGTTTTTCCCAGAGATCCCGATTCTGCACATCTTCTTTTGTCTTTGTCTTCCAGCCATTTTTTTGCCACGCCTTGGCCCATTTTGTAATACCATTAAGGAGGTAGCTTGAATCTGAATGGAGAATTATTTTCCTATCTAATTCATTCTTGAGAAAAAGCAGAGCACCGAGAGCCCCAGAAAGTTCCATTCTGTTATTTGTTGTTTTTTTCTCTGTCCCACCTAGTTCGACTACCTTGTTGTCTAGTACAAGGACTGCTCCCCATCCGCCTGGCCCAGGATTTCCCTTTGATGCGCCGTCAGTAAAAATAATGATTTCATCTTTTTTCATAGGTCAGATTATATCAACAATCCGAAGACGAAGCTCGGGAAAATTTCGAAATGTAGATTTTTCAATTGTCGCCACGAGATTTATTGAAAGTCCTTTTTCTATCGGCACTTCAAAATCTTTTGCACCCGAGAAAAAAGAAATGGCGACTACTTTTCTGTTTGCATTATTTTTAAAAGCAAGTTCGAGATGATTTTTCTCTTTGCCGAAAAGTTTTACTTCTTCGATCTTCACATTATCAAAAAGAAAAACGGGCTTCGCGTTCCCCACCCCAAACGGCGCGAGCTTTTCTATTTCTCCATACGTATTCCAATTTACGTCCTCTAGTGAAAGTCTTTTATCAACAGTAAGTTCGGGTTTCTCGTAAGCTTCTCGGGCCTTTTCATATGCTCGAGAAAGCTCGTCCTCGAGAAAATG
>JAQTTF010000078.1 GCA_028710915.1 Minisyncoccota bacterium
CTCGTTACCTATCCCAGAAATACAATGAGCCGTGACTGCCTCCAAGTGAATCCCGTCAGGAACCTCTTTAGACTTTGACACCCTATATTTCAATCCTGTGTTGAAGTCCTTAAATTCACCGGCTTTGATCTCCCAAGTCACGTCGAAGTTGTTCGGTGGAAGCCTTGGATTGGATTTTAGAAGATTGTTTGTTCGCACCAATGCAGGAAACTTGTTCGTTCCAATCAGGATCTCGCCTCTAAACTCATTTGTAATTACCACATTACTTTCAAATCTCACAATCCACATGCCGTTTGATTGACCGATGATGACAGGTTTATGTGAGGATCGAAGCTCAAGGTTTGTTGCTGTGTAGTCCATTCTCTGGTAACCACCCAAAGAATCTGGTTCGCGTGGCAGAGGATGGATGTTTTCAAAGATTCCTCGAAAGTATTTTGGATCGGTCTTTTGAGGTTGAAACACAAAGTCGGGAACCTGAACGGCGTTTGTTGCAATAGGATTTGCCCCACGAGTGATTACAGTGGAATTTGTCATCCGAGATTGAGTCAGCTTCCCGTCTTTACCGCGAAAATCTGAAAATGGATCTTCCTCAGCGAATCTCCTACGAGGCGGCTCCATCAAATGCCTCACGTCGATCTTCTCATAGGCAGGCAACGGCTCACCTATCCATATTTTAAGAAACGTCACTGGAATTAGAAAGCACAGGATTATCACCGGGACTTTCGGGTTCAATGGTGGTATTTTCATTTTGTTAGCTTTCGGATTATTAAGCAAAGAGCTTCCGCAAAACATGCCAGCGAAGCTTTCCTTTGAGCTGCTATAAAATGATTAAAGGCTCGGCTTGATGAAACTTTCAAATCCTCAACGATCTTGGCTTCCTGTTCCGTTAAATCCCAGTTCTGCCATTTAACAGTAACTGGCCCATTGCTTTTCCAAAACTTTTTATCTATTTTCATTTGTTTTGCTTTCGTATGATCGAAGCCATTTGTTGAATGATATAACACCATCCAGAATGAGATAAGCACAGACTGTCGATAAACGTTGGATTTGCCAGATCAGAGACAATCCTCATCTCCTCTTTTGTGAGCGGTGATTTTATCTTCTTGGTCTTAAAATATGAGTAGCTGACCATCCCGGGAACATTCGGGCTGATGTATGTTTTTGGATATTTTTTCATAATCCCTCTTTTATTGATCCGCCTCTCAGAAAATGCTGTCTGGTTATTGAATTTTCCTTTAAAACTGCCTGCATTTCTTTGAATCCTTTCATGTCCTTTTTTCTGTAAATTTCCGCAGCGATGGTTTTTGCCATTGTGTCGTTTTCGTCCAGCCTTTTAAGGATTTCTCTTTTTAGGTCACTCATATCCGTCTCCATATTTGCAAGGCATGATTAACCCTTGACCAATTTCTTGATGAAAAGTGAATGGCATTGGCTCGAATATTTCATTGCTCGAAGGGCTGATTTTTAAATCTGGAAGCAGCTTCATTTTTCTCAGATAGTTATTTGCGATCTTCTTTTTCTCAACCATTGTCCAAGCCGCTAAGAATCCATCAAGGCACTCCCCACATTCTTCCTTATCAACAGCTCCATCTGCCATTGGCAAGATAAAGAACCCTCTTCCTTCGCAATACTCGCATTTCGTATCAGCAAGCAGAGGCATTTCCGTCCATTTTAGATTTTTGTAAAAAGAGATGAAAGCCTCGTCGGCTTTTTGGCTTGGAGCTTCTTTATTTTCTTCAACGCCATCAATCATCGGAAATCTGACCATAATTCTTCCGTCAGTTGCGTAAGTCCATCCCTCATAAGAGAATGGCTTTTTTAATGATGGCCGCAGATCCCACTGATAGCAGAAGTTTTGGAATAATGTTTTCATGATTTTTCAAAAATTAATCTGATTCTTGTCCATCCTTTGCGTGGTTTCTGATGTGATATTTTCGTCAGACTTGTCGTAATTAAGATTGACCAATGCGTCGAGTATTGGCTTCGCAACGAATCTTCGATTATCCTCATCGAGCTTCCTTCCGTGGTTCGCAAAGAAAGCAATTTCAACACGGCGCAAGCGATATTGCGCTCCCACCGCTTTACTTCCTTGTGCTTCCTCAGTCCGTGCTTCATCCACTGGTTCGGGCTTTCCGGGCACTCTGGAACCTCCAGAATTACGGACATTGAGTTTGAAGGATTCTGGATGTGCATTTGGAAACATTCTTTTGAATTCTCGCTCTGTGAAGCCTTTCTCGCTCATTTACCCTCCACGGTTTTGACGTCAATTCTTATACTTTCGACATTCCATTGACGGGCTGCCTCATGCTGAACGCCATAGTCAATCAGTTTTCTAAGAATCGACTCCATCTGACTTTCTTCAGCACAATTTTCTGGAAATAGAAGCAATGCTCTACATTTTCCGTTTACAATCGAGAGATCAATTTTCATAAAATTTTATGCGTGTAGTATGCGCATCCCACTTTGTTTTTTAAGAAACGGTTTCGTCTTCGACAAAGACTTCCTTCTTGGCTTTTTTAGCCTTCTTTTCTGGTTCACCATCCTCTGGCTTTACTGCATCGCCGAAAGGAAGCTCGCGTTGAAGCTCCTGCAAAGTCATATCCTGAATTCCAAGTTCTTCTCCAGTATCAACCCTGTAAACAGTCTTTTTTCCAGCTTCTGGATAATTCACAGATGCCTCGCGATTGATTCTCCTATATTCAACGCCTGTTGAAATCTTATTGGATTCAATGGATATTTCGGCTTCCTTGG
>JAQTTF010000079.1 GCA_028710915.1 Minisyncoccota bacterium
CCAATAATATTTGAAGAAATCTGCTAACGAAGTAAAAGCAGTTTGCCGCGGCGATGTGGACTTGCCAAATCCTATATTTTGGGAAGCGACAAATCGAAAAGGATAGGCGGGAATTCGCCATTCTTTCCAGGGGAGAATTTCCCAATTCTGTATTGAAGAATTAGCGCAAAGAGCCGTGATTAAGCCGGTCGTCTTAATAAGTTCATTAATCGCAGGAAGCATTTCCGATAGCCGCAGGCTTACTCCGGTCTGATGAGCGGAGAGACCAAAAAACAGACCGTTTCCGAGACGAATTGAGTGGGGACCACCGGCGGGTTCCATATTCTTGTTGAATCCCGCGAAAAGGATATTTTTTACTCTGTACTCATCGATTGGTGTTCCTGGCGTACCCGGCTGCAGGCCGATCCCCAGATAAGAAAGATTTTCTTTTCGTAAAGCCCCGACAATATCCTTATGAACGCTTGCGAGAAGCGTCTCTGCCTCATGAATATCCGGGAGAGGAGGCAAGGCAATTTCAAAGTTCCCAGCACCATTATCGGAAATAAGATTTATTGTTGCCCCTTTGTACTCTTTCTCTGCTCCGGCAAAAAGTTTGTAAAAAGGGTCAAGATTCGCTTTCCAGCCTCTCTTCTCAAGATTTTTCCAGACGTTCTGCATAGCCGAGAGAGTTACGGGGTTGCCATTCCTATCTACGACCGGATTTTCGTATTCAATTCCCACAAGCCTTTCCTTCCAGTCTGTTAAATTTTGTATCTTTGCCTCTCGCATTTTATTTTTTTAAAAGGTTTTCAGTAAATAAAATCTGTTCCCTCATTTTCTTTGCCCACTCTGGACTAGTGTTTCCCTCTTCTATTTCTCTTAAAAAGAGATCGATAAAATAACGCGGCAAAGCCTTGGTATTGAGCACTGTTTCTTTTAATTTTGCTACTTCTTTTTCCATAGTAATATTAATGAATCTCCGCTAATCGCTTCCTTTCTTCCTCAAGTATTTCAAATAAAAGGTCCAGCTGTTTTTCAGCCAGACCTTGAAGATTCCGAAGAAGCATTTCACGAATATATTCTGGAAAAACTTCCGATGTCGGGAGTTTGCTGCTCATCTCGCGGATTTTCTCTTCTCTGTTCATACTATTTTTGCAAGACAAATTTTACTACAAAATTGTGCAGAACGCTCCGAGATTCAGGGGTGTCCTTCAGACTTCCGAGGAAACGCTGAAAATCTGCGTCATCCTTGAAAAACCCTTGCTCCATAAGCGTATCTCTTCTCGCCGTCGCAATCTTCCCCATCGTATAGGGAGTAACTTCTGGATGGAATTGTACAGAGCGAGTGGATTTCCCATAACTGATTGACTGGTGGGCATCGAGATCGTTTCGCGCCAAAACGGCCACTTCTTTGAGTTCCGGAATTTTCGTAACAGCGTCCCGATGGCTTTCTGAAGCCACAAAACGTTTTGGAACTCCTTCAAAGAGCGGGTCTCGAACGCCCTCGTCTGTCAGATCGACATTGAGACTGCCGAAATCTCGTCCCTTGGGATTTTTCTCGACTCTCCCCCCAAAGGTACTGGCGAGGAGCTGGTGTCCAAAACAAACTCCGAGCATCGGTTTTCCCCTGGCGTGCATTTCTCGAAGGAATTCCTTAAGCCGAATCATCCAGGGCTCGTTCTCCTTTTCATACACAGACCACGGAGAGCCTCCAATAATGATGCCGGTCTCTTCAACTGTGTCGGGAAGTCCCTGATTTACAACATCTATTGTCTTGAGGTTCTTCGAGTCTCCGGAAAGACCAAGGGCCTTCTGAAACCATTCCTGGTCATTTTTTACGCCGAACTGCTGTGCGACTTCCGGCGGAACCAGTGTAATAAACAAAATTCCATACTGGTCTCGAATGCCCTGTATGGCTTCCTGCCTCCTTACCTCGATGCTCGCGCCTTTTTCAGGCGCGGCAGGATGTTCTTGTTTCGGTCCTTCTTCGTTCATGATTCGTCTCCTTGTGATTATGGGTGAATTCGCCTCTTTTCTTTTGTAAATATATACGAAATAAGACTCTTTGACAATGACTTTGAATCTTTGAAATTGCCGAATCCTGCCAAAACAGGCATACTATTAATAATGATAAAGACGTTTTATTTTTACTAAACTTTAGACAAACATATGGCATCAAAATCAGAAGAATTAAAACGAAAGGCTGTTCGCGCGGAAGACGAGCTTCGAATGATAAACGATAAAATCAGAGTATTGGCGGGAGAAACAGAAACACAAGGAAGAAGAAATAAGCAGGAAAAATTTGATCTTGAGATGAAAGAGCAGAGATTGAAGCGAGAAGTTGATGAGATGAGAGAATTGAAATTCAGAAAAACAAAATTTGAAGATGAATTAAATCAGGCTCGTCGTGGCGCGGAGGATGCCGAGAGGCAGGAGGAGCGGGAGAAAAATTCTCGACGTTAATCTGTAAAGAGAATTTCCCTCTTTTGTTATTGTCACAAAACATAAATTCGTGTAGAATCTATCGCGTTCTGAAAGGGCCCATAGCTCAGCTGGTAGAGCAGTGCTTTTGCAAAGCAAAGGTCAGCGGTTCGAATCCGCTTGGGTCCACCAAATATAAAAAGACTGCACTGCTGCAGTCTTTTTATATTTGGTGGAAGGCGCAGGTATATTTTTGTTCTGCGAAGCAGAGGCAAAAATATCGAGCCGGGGTCGCGAAAAATTTCCGTCAGGAAATTTATTTGTGACCACCGAA
>JAQTTF010000080.1 GCA_028710915.1 Minisyncoccota bacterium
TTATTTTGAAAAGATTACATCCGAAGCTGGAAGCTCCAGAACCTCTCCGCCGAATCGTTCAAACTGAACTCCTCGGTCGTAGTCTTCCATGTCGTTTGCCGTTGCCGTGATTGCGTTTACTAATCCCCACTTTGTGGAATCACCGCCTGTTATCAGATTATTCAGGATTGATTCTTGCTCGAAGTCTTGAAGATCGAACCTCTTGGAAACAATCTCCACCGCTTCCGTTGGAACATTCAATTTGATTTGAGTCGCTTCCTGCATCTGAATCAGGAGCTTATCGAACGTGGCTTGGCTTGTGACCTGATCCACAATGTCGTTGACCTGCGCCCAGAACGCTTTGTCCATCAATCCCTTGGTGTTATTGGACAGAAGCTCCAGCGAGCCGTCCGTCATTCCGTCCACCTGAGACTTTCCGATATGCTTCTTGTAAAGTGATTGACCTGCAATCATTCCATTTAAGCAAACCAGCCGATATACCAGTGGTTCAATTTTAAGCGATCCACAACCTACTTCTGAGTTGCTGATAATCAATCCCGATTGGACAATGTCATCTTTTTTGACTTCGCCTTGAATCTTTGGAGTCACCAACTGGATATACATCCTCTGCTCAGTGATTTCGGAAGACTTCACTTGGAAGCCTGAGTCAATAACCCTTGGCAATACATGGGCTGCAATGTCTATATTATCCAAAGGCCGATACCTCTCGGAAAGAAAAGCCCTCGCCTGTCCTTTGAGTGTGCGAAGCATTCGGACATCCGACTTATTCTGGAACCAGTGATTTACATTTCGATCCAGAAGCTCAGGTGCTTCCGTTCGCATTTTATCCCAATATTTTGAAGGAATGCCGATCTTCGATGCAATCTGCTGACCGCATAGCCGATTGACTTGAAACATCTCCGCCGATCCGTTGAGAGCGAAGCTTATGGTGCTATGTTCCTTTTCTGAGGTAAACGCCAGCTTGCGAATATCAGAGACAAAGTCTCGCTTCGATGTTGGCAATGCTTCTTCTTTAATTGTCTGAACCAATGTTGGTAGGTCGTATCCGTTAATCATATATTTGTATATTTAATTTTTGAGATTTTGTTTATGCGCAAGCTACGGCAAGATCCTTTTCAATTTTTTCGCCTACTTTTTGATCTTCATACCTAACCTTATCTTCTGATTGACGGCGCATACGCTCTGCAAACCTTTTTGAGAATGCCGCTGAACTTTTATCGGAAACATTTGTTGTCAACCCGATATGCTTACGAATATCTTCCAAGGTGATCCATATTGTTTCCAGATCGTCTCCGCCATTTTTACCAGCAACAACTTTATTCATCAATCCGCCCAACCCTCGTTGAAGCATGTCAATTCGAATAAAAAACTCCTTGTAGTTCTTTTCGGAAATTTCACCAAGATCAACGGACATCGTCATTGTTATTAATACTTCAGTCAGGCATTCCATTCTCTCACGTCCTTTTTCGTCTTTACTAAAACAAACGGAGTCATGGTTTTTTACGTTCTTAAGGTTCCAGTTGAGTGACATAATTTTCTTTTTCTATTTTAAGAAGCTCTTGATTTGTCTTTTTTCCGATGACTCTTTTTGAGGTCGGAGATCAAACTCATTCACTTCATACTTTTAACAATACTCTACTTTCTCGGCTGTGTAAATAAAAAAGATTTTATTTCTTTTATTTTATTTTCTTTAAAATGAACAAAAGGCTTTACACAATCTGAATTTTAGTATCCGAAAATGTCCGCTTTTCAGGCTTTGACTTTCCTCTGCAAAGTCGTCTTTTTACTGCTTGTCAACAAAGGCTTCGACCGCCTTCAGAAGTGCTGCGGTATCATTATCGGTTCCAACGATCATTTTGAATTCAAGCCATTTCTGCATTTGATCCTGAGTGACTGGTATTTTGAGCAGGATCGTTTCTCCATCGTCTCTTGGTGACTTTTGAACCGTTGGCCAGCTATCCAGTTGCAAGAGTTTGTTGAGCCTCTTTTCCGTGAAAGGAAGGTCTTGAACCATTTCATCGAAATTCATTTCTTTGGAAAACCCTCTCAAAATCTCCGCCATCTTCAACTCGTCGTTATCAAACATTAAATCGTTTGTTCTGAACGCGACTGCCTGAGCTGCCTTTTCAGATATTTTACCCAGATTGCAAACCCAAACCCTTTTTCTTTTTAACGCGATGAGCGCATCGTATCTGTGGTTTCCGTTAACGATTTCAAACGCTCCGGTTTCTAGCTCTCTGACTATCAGGTTTTGAATCATTCCGTCCTTATGGATTGCGCGGACAAGTTTCTCCATTTTTTGCTTGTCGTCAGATTTATAGTTCCAAGGTGCTTTCACGAGGTTTTCTATCGCCATCCGTTCAAATTGTGGTTCTTCGGTTTTCATAAAGAAGCTCTCCATTTTTCTACCTGAGATAGGCTTGTGAATCTGTATCTCAGCTCGGAATTTGGTTTTGTGTTTTTGGTGTTGTTGTAATTATAAAGACCCGGAAATTTACTCATCAAAAGAGCTGCGTCTTTCGTTTTTTTATCAACTCTCTCCTCATAAGTTCCAAGCCCTCCTTCTTCGTAATGCTTTGAAGATGGATAAACGTAATTATTCACAAGAACGCTTCCAAATGAAAGAAGGTGTTGCGCCGTGAAGTCGTAATCATCCATGCAGAAGTTGTTTGGATCGTATCTAAGGTGCGTCTTTTTAATGACACAGAGCTTGCTCACAATGGA
>JAQTTF010000024.1 GCA_028710915.1 Minisyncoccota bacterium
CTGCTTCGTGAGCAAATCCTTGCGTCTGTGGGCCAGCCCAAACTTATGGGACTATATAATGAGGGGTTCGGGAAACACGGCTTGAGCTGTGCTCAACTTCTCACCACCCGCTCGGATTTCGCCGACCGTGAGTTTTATTTGAGTCTGCGCATTGTCACCGAAGAACTGTTTCGGCATGGCGTTGTTCCAATTTTCAACGAGAATGACGTCCTCTCGCCCGAAGAGCTGGACTTCAGCGACAACGACCAATTGGCACTCATGACGGCCGCTATGATTTTGGCGGATCGCCTGGTCCTTTTGACTGATGTTCCGGGAGTATATGATCGAGCACCGAACGAGGCCGGTGCAACACTTATACCGGAGATCGAGGATGTTGGCGCTTTCTTGGACTCCTTCGAAGCTGGCAAGCACAAAGGCAAAGGAGGGATTCAGAGTAAATTGCTTTGCGCCGAAGTGATTACATCGCTTGGAATCCCAATGCATATCGCCAGCGCTTTGGAAAAAGCGGCGCTTTCACGTATTTTGCGTGGCGAGAAACTCGGCACATTTTTTCCAACCGCAAACGAAAGGGAGGAGGCCAAGAAAAGTTGGTTGATTACCTCAGCGGCTGGGGCAGGAAAAATCGTAGTGAGCACAATCCTGGAGGGCAAGCTTCGCCAAGGAGCATCGCAAGACAAGAAAGACAGGAAGACTCCGTCAATTTTGTTTGCCGGTATCGAAAAGGTATCCGGCGAGTTCAACAAAGGAGATGTGGTCGAGATTGTCGGCGATGACAATGCCGTGCTCGGACGAGGAGTATCTCGCTTTTCAAGTAACGAGTTGCGAACCGAAGTTGCTAGATATGAAGCACTGCCAAATGAAAAGCAAGCGAGGGTGCGAACAGCGGAAACTATCGCTGTTCATGCCAATGACTTTGCTTTCATCAAACCATAACGTTCAAGAACCTTCTGTCGCCGTGAGGTGACCGAAGGTTTTTTATTTCAATATTTATTTTCTGATCGCGCCTTTGCTTTCTACGAGATATTTATATGTGGTCAATTCAGTTGCCGCAAAAGGGCCCCGAGCATGAAGTTTCTGTGTACTGATGCCAATTTCTCCGCCCATTCCGAACTCTCCGCCATCACTAAACTGAGTGGACGTATTGAGATACAGACAAGCTGCGTCAATGTCGCGGAAAAACTGTTCCGCATGTTTTTTTGATCTGGTAATAATCGCTTCGCTATGACCGAGACTGTGTTTCGAAATGTGTTCCAGGGCTTCGACAAAATCATTAACAATTTTTACTGCTAAAATATAATCGAGAAATTCGGTATCGAAATCTTTTGCACCAGCCTTTTTGAGGTAAGGATAATGAGATTTCTCCAATACACTATAGCTTCTTTTATCAGCGCGTATCTCCACCTTTTTTTCCACTAAATCTTGAGAGAGTTTTTGCAGCACGTCTCTATAAATATCCTGATGCAAGAGAATGACATCAAGCGCGTTACAGATCGAAACGCGCCGGGTTTTAGCGTTTTGTATGATCCGTACCGCTTTATCGATTTCAACATCGGAATCCACATAGGTATGAACTACGGAAGCGCCAGTTATAATGACAGGAACTCGGGCATATTTTTTTACGAAATCGATCAAATTTTTCCCGCCGCGCGGGATAAGGCAATCGATAAGAGAATTCCTCATTAATTCGATCGATATCTTTCTGTCGACGCCGTCTAAATTTTTAACGATGCCCGTATCGATGCGTTCAGCTTGAAGGGCTTCATATATAAGAGCGACCAAAGTTCTATTGGTACTTTGAATTTCCTTTCCTCCTTTCAGAAGAAGTGCGTTTCCGCTTTTAAAAGAAAGCACAAAAGAGTCAATGGTAACATTTGGACGTGATTCATAGATGATAGCAATAAGACCAAGAGGGAAACGGACCTTTTTTATCGAAAGTCCGCTCGGCCGAGTGCGTTTCTCTAACGTTTCAAAAAGAAAATCAGGCTCATTTGCTATTAGTCTGGCGCTGTCTGCCATTGCGTGAATTTTCTCTTCATTCAAAGAAAGGCGTTCGATAAAACTGGCTTCTTTTCCTTCCTGCTTAGAAAGGCGAATGTCCTCGCGGTTGGCAGCAATAATTTCCTGCGTATTTTTGATCAACAGTTCAGAAAGCCTAAGCAGGACATTCTGACGTTCTTTTGCTGTGAGAACAAGGAGGGAAAAGCTCGCTTTTTTAGCATCAGTAATATTTTGTTTAAGTTCTTGTAATGTCATGGGAAGAAATTTCTTGAGCACGTTCATAAGCTTTTTTGATCGCTTTTTGCCACGATTCATAAGAGTCAGAAACCCCAAGTGAAAGAAGTGCTGCCTCTGTTGTTCCGCCTTTTGACTGCACCATTTTGATCAGATTCTCGAAATTTGGCTTAGAAAGAGAAGTGACATGAGCCATAGAACCGGTGATCGTCTGTATAACAATTTTTTCGGCAATTTCTTGACTGAAACCTAGTTCTCGCGCTGCCTTGATGAGGGCGTTGGCAAATAAAAACACATACGCAGGTCCAGAACCAGAAATTGCTGTAAGAGCGTCGAGCATTTCTTCGTGATCAAGAGATACGCTCAGGCCAAAAACAGAAAAGATCTTTTCAAGAAACTTTTGTTGTTCTGAACTAAATGAGGTCTTTTCCAAATACCAACCAATAACACCTTGTCCGACTTTAAGCGGAAGATTCGGCATAACGCGGACCACTTTTGCGCCAGGAAAAATCTTTTGGATATTCGAAATGCGCACACCTGCCATAATAGAAACGATCGTGAGATGCTTGCAATCTTTGCTGTTAAGTGGAGCAAGTTCATAGAATTCTTGAGGTTTAACGCAAATAAATACAACATCGCTTTCTGCAAGTAATTCCTTTATAGAAGAGACGCATTTGGCACCCGGAACATGATTCAAACCAAGAGAGTGGATCACAAGAGAAAGCGGCAGTCTGGATGTTTCAATAGTCTGCAATTGTGTTACAATTGCTTGGCCCATGTTTCCATAACCTAAAATACCGATAGTTATTTTTGTATTCATAAGAGACAAGTTAGTATTTATTCCTGCAGAATACCTATTTTAATCACATTTGACAAGAGGACGGCTTCAATATTAAGCTAAAACCTGTGATGGAAAGCCGTTCTTTAGAGTAACACAAGCCACAGAAAGGGCAAAAACCATGAGAATGACGAAATTGTTTCCGCGAACTCGCTACGGCGAAGTCGGCACAGGGATGACAGAGGCCCACTCCTTTCTCTTGAAGGCGGGCTTCATTAAACAGCTGGCACCGGGATCGTACATCCTGTTGCCACTCGGCTTTCGTGTCTGGAGACAAATCCAGGCGATTGTCTGGGACGTGATGGAAAGCCACGATGTGCAGAACTTGCAGTTGCCGATTTTGCAGCCGCAAGAACTTTGGCAAAAAACCGGACGGTGGGACAAGTATGTAGCCGCAAAGGTACTATTCGAAACCACTGAACGACACACGGGCGCGAAGTTCGGCCTGGCCCCAACCGCAGAAGAAGTGGTGACACAGCTCGCGGCAGAAACAATTGACAGTTACCGCGATCTGCCGGTGATCTGGCATCAGATCGGATGGAAATTCCGAGATGAAATCCGACCTCGGCACGGACTGCTTCGGTGCCGCGAATTCGATATGTCGGACGCTTACTCGTTCGACCGCGACCAAGCCAGTATGCAGAAGAGTTTCGATCTCTTCCGCTTAATCTACGCAGAGATATTCGATCGAGTCGGGCTGACCAACTGCATCAACGTGCAGGCGGATTCAGGCGCTATCGGGGGAAAAGGTTCCTCTGAATTTATGGCTGTTTCGAAAGAAGGCGGGGAAGATATACTTCTGACCTGCACCACTTGCAGTTACGGAGCAAATGCTGAAAAAGCAACAAGTATTGTTTCGGCGCCCACGCTTCAAAGCACGCCTTCGGCGTCAATGCGTCTTGAGTACACGCCGAATACGCGCACTGTGGAAGATCTCGTCAAACTGTTTCCGAACCTCGATGCAACTCGCATGGTGAAGACCATTATTCTCACAGCCGACGAGGAGCTTGGTCCGAGCCAAGCGTATCAAGTCGCGGTCTGCATCCGAGGTGATCTGGAAATCAATATTATCAAACTCAAAAACGCGCTCGGCGCACAATCGGTAGAACCGGCGAAAGCAGAGATCGTCCGTGCCGTTACGGGCGCTGACGTTGGTTTTGCCGGTCCGATCGGACTTCAAAACGTGCGCACCATTCTCTTCGACCATTCAGTCGAGGGATTGATTAACATCCTATGCGGGGGGAACAAAACCGACCACCACTTCCTTGACGTGGTACCCGGACGCGATTTCCCCGCACCAGAGCGCTATTTTGACCTTCACCTCGCAGTGGCTAGCCACACATGCCCTGAATGTAAAATGGGCTTGTTGCAAGAAAGCCGTGGTATCGAAGTGGGCCACATCTTTATGCTCCAAACCGGTTATGCAGACAAGATGGACGCCACATTCAAAGGCGAGGATGGGAAGTCTCATCCACTTTGGATGGGTTGCTACGGCATCGGGACAACACGCCTTATGCAGGCAATCGTGGAGCAAAACCGGGACAAAGACGGCATCATTTGGCCCAAATCGGTTGCTCCTTTCCAAGTCGAAATCGTACCGGTCAAGTACGACAGCGCCGAGCAGAAAGAACTGGCGGAAAGGATCTATAGAGGACTGAAAGGAAAGGGGGTATCAGTCCTCCTTGATGATCGCGAAAGCCTGCAGGGTGGGGCTAAATTCAAGGATGCAGACCTCATCGGATGTCCTTGGCGAGTAATCGTCGGTCGGAAAGCGAAAGAGGGTATCGTCGAGGTCAAAAATCGGCGAACACGGGAAGTCGTCGAGATGGGTATTGAAGACGTCTTCAAAAAATTCTAATATTCTGAAAAATAACTCCACAATGTGACCCGAATGGGAACCACATTGCGGAGTTTTTTATTTTTGACAATTTTTTCTACTTGGAATTTTGAACATAAGCGGAACTAATGTGCTTGTTAAAAAAACCGCTTTCGCGGTTTTTTCTTGTCGGGGTGCAGAGATTCGAACTCTGACTACATGATCCCAAATCATGGATGCTACCGTTACACCACACCCCGGTATTGAATAGTTTTAAAACATTAAGATCGTATCATAAATTTCCTCTATTGAAAAAATCAGATGTTGATTACACAAGAAGAGTTTTTGATACGACAGTAATATAGACTGGTTTTTTATTGCCTGATTTAACCCTGTGCATAAAAAGCTCCTTTTTATTTCCTTATTTTGATAAAATAGAGCATAATAATTTGAAATTGTGGAAAAAATTATAAAAGTCACGAAAGGGTCTGGAGTAGGGGAAACAAAATTGTCCGCTTTTGATGCGGCTCTTTTTGATGCCGGCATCGCCAACTACAATTTGATCCGCCTTTCTTCGATCATCCCTGAAGGATACGAACCAAAAGCGGAAAAAATAAAGATGAATGGCTCGGAGGATTTTGGAAATAAACTCTATGTTGTTTACGCATCTCAAATAGAGAATGAGATAGGAAAAGAAGCGTGGGCGGGAATTGGCTGGGTAATGTCAAAAAGTGATCCAAAACGAGGACTCTTTGTAGAGCACGAAGGAGCTGACCGTTCCCAGATAGAAAGACTCATCAAAGAAAGCATCACGAGCATGGTGAAATATCGCAAAGAAGAATACGGAGAAATTCATACGGAAATCTGTGGGATCAAATGCGAGTCAAAGCCAGTCTGCGCCCTTGTCGCCGCTGTTTATAAATCCGAAAGTTGGGAATAACAGAACTGACTAATTTTTCTCATTATCTATGCAATGGTTTCTCTTTTCCCTTATCAATCCTGTTCTGCACGCAGCTGCAAATCACATAGATAAGCATCTCATCTCAAAATATTTCAAATCAGGAAGCGTAGGGGCGCTCGCTATTTTTACTGCATTTTTTGCATTCCTTGCTCTTCCCGTCATTTGGCTTATCCACCCCGCTGTTAATTCAGTAAGTTTTTCACATGCAATCATCCTTGTTTTGAACGGAACACTAGCTTTAGGTTATGTTATCTTTTATTTTTACGCTTTGGAGCGGGATGAGGCCTCTATTGTTGCTCCTTTTTTCGAAATGATTCCAGTATTCACTTTTATCCTCGGTTATTTTATTTTGGGAGAAGTGCTTCAGACAAAACAAATCATCGCTACTCTTTTTATTATCATAGGATCAGTCGCTCTTTCACTTGATTTTTCCAGTACAAAAATGAGGGTCAAAAAGGCAGTTGTGCTCCTTATGGTCGCATCATCACTTTTCCTAGCAGTAAACACCGTTATCTTTAAATTTATTGCGCTCAATGAGGGCTTCACGACTTCACTCTTTTGGGGAATGCTTGGACAAGTAATTTTGGGAATTTTTCTTTTCGTTTTTGTATCTTCCTATAGAAAACAATTCATACAAGTTACGAGAGAGAACGCTCCATCGGTACTCGGACTCAATCTTTTGAATGGTGTTATTGTCCTTATCGGTGATGTTGCTCTTAACTTTGCAACACTCCTAGCTCCGGTGACACTTGTCTTTGCTGTAAGTAGCTTTCAGCCTTTTTTCGTCCTCGTTTTTGGGATCGCTTTAACAGTCTTCTTCCCATCTTTCGGGAAAGAATCCATCGAGAAAAAAGCCCTGCTTCAGAAAATAGCGGGCATAGGCGTAATAATCATCGGCAGCTTGCTATTAAGCTAGCGGGTTCTGTCTTTTTGGTTATTATTAGTATATTATTTGATACATTCCATCATCTTTATGGACAAAAAATCGAAAAATTTGCTATATATCTTGACCGTCATAATACTCCTATCGATCGGCTATTCCATATATAGATTTGTAATAATAAGAGATTATCCGGCAACTTCACAAATAGACTGCGACCCCAAAACTGAAAGTTGTTTTTATATGCCTTGTACCGGTTCAGATTGTCCAACAGAAATACAATATTACAAGAAAATCACCAAAAATACTAAAAACATAGAACTGTGTAGTACTAGTGACGAAAATTGCAATCCTCTTGTGTGCACAAACGGAGAAGTGGGATGTGAAATTACCTCTTGCACACCAGATAACGTAGCGGATGGGGAAGCATGTTCGACCTCAACTTCAACCGAAAGTAGTACTACCACACCTGTCGAACCTAATAACAACTAAGAGAGGCCATTTACAAGTATGAATGAAAAGAAAAGAGTTTTGTTTATTTCTGGAGAATTGATATCGGGAGATCTGCCATATGTGATCCAAAAAGAGGGCTGCGACGTAAAACTTTTTATTGAAGACAAAAAACAAAAAGAGTGCCTTGATGGCTTTGTGGAGAAAACTCATGACTGGAAAAAGGAATTAGCATGGGTTGGGAAGGAGGGGCTGATTATATTTGACGATGTTGGATACGGTAAAATTCAGGATAAATTAAGAAAAGAGGGCTATTTAGTGGTTGGAGGAAGTGGTGATGGAGATCTCCTGGAATCAGACAGAATATACGGTCAAGACACATTAAAATCGATTGGAGTGATCGATGATAGTTTTGTAACAAACGATTTTACTATTTTATCCGCATTAGAATTCGTCAAAAAAAACAGGGGTAAATGGGTTATAAAACAAAATGATCACAACACTGCGCTAAACTATGTCGGAAATATTGAAGATGGTTCCGATGTGATCGGTATGCTAGAAAATTACAAGAATAATTTCGGTGATTCTCACAGCGTATCTCTTCAAAGAAAAGTTGATGGTGTTGAGATAGCTATCGGAAGATTTTTTAACGGAAAAGATTGGTTCGGCCCTTCCGTCATAAATTTTGAGCATAAACATTTATGCAATGATGATGTCGGTCCTCTCGGTGGAGAGACCGGAACGCTCATGTGGTACGAGAAAAATGAAAACAACAAACTCTTTCAAAGAACTCTTGCAAAACTTAAGCCTCAGCTTCAAAAAAGCGGGTATAAAGGATATATCGATGTCAATTGCATCGTAAACGGGGATAAGGTTTACCCGCTTGAAATCACCTCGAGATTTGGCTCTTCGACAATAGAAACGCAGATCGAGATACAAACGTCGCCGTGGTTCGATTTTCTTTTTGCCCTGGCAAAAGGTGAAAATTATGCAGTACGCTACAAAGAAGAATACGCTGTCACCGTAGCTCTCACAGTTCCGCCTTTCCCTTACAGAACTACCGATAAAAAACTTCTCCATGGCGGTGTAAGTATCTTTTTTAAAAAAGAAATGTCTCAAGTGGAATTTTCCCACATACGTTTTGAGGGAGTATCAAAAAAGCAGGTTGGAGAAAAAGATATGTACTTTACAGCCGGACATCTCGGGTATGTGTTGTATGTGACTGGATCTGATAAAAGTATCGAAAAAGCCCGAGAAAAAGTATATAAAATAATAAACAATATAATCATTCCGAAAGCATTCTATCGAACGGATATAGGATTAAGATTTATAAGGAAGGATGAGAAATTATTGAAAGGATGGGAATGGATATAATTTAAAGACGGAAAGGAGGTACAAAGCAAGATGAAAAATAAAATGTACATCGGTAGTTGTTGTGGAAATAAATTTGTCATTTTAGATTGCCTGGATTCAGAGTTGAGCAAAAAAGACAAAGCGGATTTTGCTATGAAAAATATTGTGAAATATAAAGTCGATTCGGCTCTTTTTTTTAAAAAAGAAAACGAAAACACTATTTCATTGGAAATTTTTGAAAAAGATGGATCTCAGTCAGAATCTTGCGGAAATGGAATGCTGTTAGTCTCATATCTTCTGGACTTAAAGGGAGGAACAGTAAAATTAAAGAACAGTGTTGTTATGGTAGAAAGTACTTCAGATACCATAATGGTATTCATGGATATGAGATTTTCTTCTATCGAAAAAACTGGTGACCAGAAGTTTATCCTTGTTAAAATCGGAGAAGAGCCCCATATCATTGATTTTGTTGACGATGCAAAGAAGTTCAATCTAGCCGAGGTGGGGGAAAGTCTACAGAAGAACTATCCGGAGGGCGTCAATTTCGACGCGTTACAAAAAGTGGATGAGTCTCATTACCTTATAAGAACGTACGAACGCGGAGTATTTGCTGAAACAGAATCATGCGGTACTGGCTCATTGTCTTCATATCTTGCTATTTCACATCTTAATGATAAAATTTATGAAAATCCTATAGAATTTGAAAGCAAAGGAGGAATACATACTGTCTCCGTAAATAAAAAAACTCTGAAGTTGGAAACTCTCAAAAAGTTTTGTACCATTAATAAATCTTCCGAGATGTAACGCTACACATGGATTATAACTTTATTACAAACATAGAAAGCTGCCATACTGAAATTCCAAGTCTTTTATTCTATTCACATATTCCTACAGCTGTTATCGCCTTATTTTTTGCTTTTTTTATTCTAATAAAAAACAAAGAAAACGTACTGGCGGGGAAGATTCTCTTCTCCATTTGCTTTACTTTTTTTGCATGGATATTAATAGAGGGAACAATATGGCTCTTATACAGCAGTGTAATGATGATGTTTTTGTGGTCTTTTTTGGCTATTCTCTATACCTTAATACATATATTAAGTTTATATTTTGTCTATGTATTTATCGACAAGAAAGATATTTCGATTAATAAGAAAATCATTTTTGCCGTCTTACTGTTACCCATTATTATATTCATGTCCACGAAATATAATTTAACCGGTTTTGATATAGACAATTGCCAGGCAATTGAAGGGAACTATTTCATTATTTACAAATATTTCGTCGGTGCCGTTTCTATTATCTGGATATTCTCATTATTATTTTCAAGATACAGGAAAGCGGTAGGAGAATACAAAAAGGAAATAGTACTCCTCGGCATCGGCATACTTTTATTTCTTTCATTATTCTCGTGGTCAGAAATATCTGGCAGCATCTCGCAAAATTTTAATATCACTCAGTATGGGCTTTTTGGTATGCCAATTCTCATAGGATTCCTCGCATATCTCGTAGTAAAATTCCGTATTTTCAATATTAAACTCATTGGTGCTCAAGCTCTCGTATTCTCTCTTATTGGGCTCATCGGTGCAGAATTTTTCTTCACTCAAAATATCACCAGTCGAATTCTAACAGCGATCACTCTTCTGATTACTATCCTGATGGGTATTAATCTCATACGAAGCGTCAAGAAAGAAGTTAAAGCGCGAGAAACTATCGAGAAACAGGAAAAGGAATTGGAAATTGCGAACGACCAGCAAGTGACACTTATTCACTTCATCACGCACCAGGTGAAAGGTTTTCTTACCAATTCGCGAAACGTATTCTCAATGATGCTTGATGGAGACTTTGGCGAGATCTCCGACCAGGTGCGCAAAATGGCCACGCAAGGACTTGAGTCTGGTACAAAAGGAGTCAATACGGTTTCTGATATTTTGAATGCGGCAAATATTAAAACCGGAAAAATGGGCTATATCATGACAGAGATGGATCTAAAGCCGCTCGTAGAGAGTGCTTGCTCGGAATTAGAAGAAATGGCGGAGAAAAAAGGTCTCAAACTCGTACTGAATTTGCCTTCT
>JAQTTF010000025.1 GCA_028710915.1 Minisyncoccota bacterium
GGTTCTATAGGGTTTAGAGAAGTGAGCGAAGGAGTTACCAAATTCACTCCTCTTACTCGCTCTGCAGCTGCCGATCTCAATTTTACCCTCGCAATCGCGCTCATCTCTGTCGTTATGGTAAATATTTATGCTATTCGAGAACTCGGCGCAAAAATTCATTTCGGTAAATTCTTTAATTTTCACGGTCCTATAGAATTTTTCGTTGGAATTCTTGAACTTCTTGGAGAATTTGCAAAAGTTGTCTCTTTTTCATTTCGACTCTTCGGAAACGTGTTCGCTGGAGAGGTTCTTCTCATTATTATGGGGGCCTTGGCGCCATTTCTCGCTCCCATTCCGTTTCTTATGCTCGAAATCTTCGTAGGCTTCATACAAGCGCTGGTATTTTCAATGCTAACGCTTGTATTTTTAAGCATTGCGGTCGAGCACGGAGAGGCGCATTAAATCGAGATACACCAGATTTTCAACAGTCAAAAGTTGATTTATGGGAGTGTTTTGAGGTATAATGCCGGCATCTTTTTTCGTTTTTGTTTTGTTTTTGAACCAAATTATTAATTATTAATTAGCCCAAACGGGCAAGTAAACACAATGGATATCAATACAGTTAAGTTGATCGCGGTCGCAGCAACTATTATCGGAGGAACAGTCGGTCCAGCATTTGCTATCGGAAAGATCGGGGCAAAAGGACTTGAATCTATCGGACGAAACCCAGAAGCATCGTCAAAAATTCAGACAGCTATGGTGCTTTCTATCGCTTTCGCCGAAGCTATTGCTATTTACGCTTTGGTCGTGTCACTTATTATCAAGTTCGTTTAATAAAACGGATTTCATACAGCCATGAGTGAACTCCTAAGTCATCTAGGAATAGATTGGAAGTTGCTACTTGCACAAGTAGTCAACTTTGCAATTCTTGCTTTTATTCTTACCAAATTTGCTTACAAGCCGATCCTTGGGATGCTCAAAACACGAAGAGACGACATCGAGGAAGGGCTCAAAGCAAGTGAGGAATCAAAGGAAAGACTTTCTAAGACAAAAATAATTGAAGAAGAGCGAATTCTCGCTGCTGATAAAAAGGCTCTCGCCATGGTTCAAGATGCTGAAGTTACTGCAAAAAAGCGTGGTGAAGCAATCATGGAAGACAGCAAGAAAAAGAGCGAGGGGATCATGGAAAGTGCTCATAAATCTATTGAGCAAGAACGAGGCCGAATGTCCGAAGAGGTAGAAAGCGAGGCAAAAATGCTCGTCCGGATGAGTCTCGAAAAAGTCATTGGGAAAATGGATTTCAGTTCCAAAGACGAGATGCTTATTGCTGATGCCCTCAAAGAAATGAAAGCTGTTTCCCATAAATAATTATGAAATACAAGCCAAAACAATATGCTGAAGCTCTCTATGGCGTCTTGGATGAAAAATCGGGAGACGAAAAAAAGCTTATCAAGCAATTTGTTCTGACTTTAAAGAAAAATCGAGACTCTGCTAAATTGCCGCTTATTCTCAAACACTTTGAAAAAATATTTACGGAAAAGAATGGATTGATCAAAGTGGAAGTCGAATCGGCACAAGAACTTAGTCCGAAAGTGCGAAAAGAAATCGAATCGGCGGTCGGAGGGAAAGCCCTTTTTGAAGAAAAGATCAATCCAAAACTTCTCGCTGGTGTCCGAATACTTCTGAACGACTCGATCTTCATAGACTCATCAGCTTTGCGCCATATTACTAACGTATTCTCAAAATAACATCATGTCATCGCCAATCATCGACAATCTCAAAAGTGAAATCGGAGGGTACAAGCGCGAAGCTCGTGCTCAGAAAATCGGAAAAGTGACCGAAGTGGGAGACGGCATTGCCCGACTTTCGGGACTTTCCGATGTTTCGATGCAAGAAATGGTGGAATTTGAAACTGCGTCCGGCAAAGTCTCCGGTGTGGCGTTTAACCTCGAAGAGGACAGCGTCGGTGTTATCGTTCTTGGAGACTACAAAAAAATTAAGGAAGGGGATATCGTCACTCACGCAGGACGGGTGCTTTCTGTGCCAGTAGGAGATGAGCTTATCGGACGAGTAGTGGATCCTCTTGGGAATCCGCTTGATGGCAAGGGCCCAATTTTTAAAGCAGGAGCAAAAGAATTTTATCCTACAGAAAAAGTTGCGCCGTCTGTTATCGCACGTTCTCCGGTAAATACTCCCATTCACACAGGTATCAAAGCTATCGACTCAATGATCCCAATTGGACGGGGACAACGAGAGCTCATCATTGGAGACCGACAGGTGGGAAAGACTTCTATCGCGATCGATACCATCATCAACCAGAAAAACGACACACGATATCAGACACCGATCTGTATTTACGTCGCAATTGGTCAGAAGGAATCAAAGATTGCAAAAATTATCGCAACTCTGGAAGCTGCGGGCGCGATGAAATACACAATTGTAGTTTCTGCTCCATCTTCTTCACCAACTTCGATGCGATACCTCGCTCCGTATTCAGCAACAGCAATCGGAGAATATTTTATGGATAAAGGGAAGGACGCACTCGTTATTTACGACGATCTTTCAAAACAAGCTATCGCTTACCGAGAAATTTCTTTGCTTCTCCGACGACCACCGAGCCGTGAAGCATATCCGGGAGATATTTTCTACCTTCACTCGCGACTTCTCGAGCGATCAGCAAAACTTTCAAAAGAAAACGGGGGAGGTTCGCTCACCTCGCTTCCAATCATTGAAACGCAGCTTGGAGACGTGGCTGCATACATTCCAACCAACGTTATTTCCATCACCGACGGACAGATCTATCTCGAATCAGAGCTCTTCAACCAAGGTATGCGACCCGCAGTGAACGCCGGACTTTCAGTGTCTCGCGTGGGTTCCGCCGCACAGACCAAAGCGATGAAGAAAGTGGCAGGGAAACTTCGACTCGAGCTCGCGCAGTACCGAGAACTTGCAGCCTTTTCACAATTCGCTTCGGAACTCGACGAATCCACCCAGAAAACACTCGCCCGAGGAAAAGTGCTTACAGAATGTTTGAAACAAGACGAACTCGTTCCAATTCCATTCGAAAAACAGGCAGTTTTGATTTACGCAGCAACAAACGGCTACCTCGACAAAGTTCCAGCCGAGAAAATCGTAGATGCAGGAATTGCCGTTATTGATTACCTTGAAAAAATGCACAAAGAGAAAATCTTCGAGGCAATCAAGAAATCCGGAGAAATGTCAGATGACACTCTCAAAATTTTGAAAGCTGGACTTGAGGATTGGGTAAAGATGCAAAATAAATAATACAAATGCAGTCGCTTCGAGATATTAAAAAAAGAATCAAGTCGGTCAAGAACATCGAACAAATTACCAAGGCGATGGAGGTGGTTTCGATGACCAAGATGCGAAAAAGTCAGAGCTATGCGCTCCGTGCTCGCCCATATGCTGTTGCTGGATTTGAAATGCTCGAAAATCTTCTCAAAAGAACCACAAAACTTCCTGAACTTCTCGTTCCTAGGAAAGTAGAATCATCGCTTCTCGTCATTGTAACCACCGACAAGGGCCTTGTGGGAGCTTTTAACGACAATATTGTAAGAAAAGCGCAGGCTTGGGTAAATGAGAAGCAAGCAAAAGGGGAAATCTTCAAAGTCATTACCATAGGAAAGAAAGCGAAAGACTATTGTGACCGCAAGAAAATTGCGATCGGAAAAAGCTTTCTTGATTTCGGCGATTATTCCGAAGCAGATGAAGTACTTCCTGCAGGAGACATTATTTTGAACGGTTTTCTCGAGAAAAATTGGGATACCGTCGATATCATTTACACCCACTTCAAAACAACGCTTCGACAAGAAACAGTGCTTCGAAAACTTTTACCTGTTACAGAAACGGGAATTCAAGAAATTATCCGAGGTATCGTCCCGGAATACGGAAAATATTCAAACGTACACAACGGCCTTTCACACGTAGAGCACCGATACAATTTTAAATATAAATTCGAACCATCACCGCTTCAAATTTTGGACGTACTCATTCCAGAACTTCTCCGATTGCACATCTATCACGTCATTCTGGAGAGTAATGCATCGGAGCACTCCGCAAGAATGATAACGATGAAAAATGCTTCGGACAACGCAAGGGAATTAAAAGGGGAACTGAATCTTTCATACAATCAAGCCAGACAGTCGGGAATCACAGCACAACTTAGCGAAATTATAGCCGGTCGAGAGGCTCTAGAATCATAAAATAATTAAAAATCATGCAAAAATCAAAAGGAAAAATAGTTCAGATCATCGGTACGGTCGTTGACGTCGAATTTGAAGAAGGCTCGCTCCCGCTTCTTTACAACGCGCTCACGATCGGCGAGGGAAAGACGATGGTGACTCTCGAAGTAGCCCGACACCTTGGCTTTGGACAAATCCGTGCAATTGCGCTCAATTCTACCGATGGACTGAAACGTGGTGCTGAAGTTCACGATACCGGTGCTCCTATTTCCGTTCCCGTCGGAAAAGAAGTCCTCGGAAATCTTTTCAACGTCTTCGGAAACACAATTGATGCAAACGCAAAGCAGAACTTCACCAAACGATGGCCAATCCACCGACAAGCTCCTCCTCTTGTGGACCAGCTTCCAAAAACAGAGATTTTCGAAACAGGAATTAAAGTTATCGACCTTCTTGCTCCGTTCGTTCGAGGGGGAAAGGTGGGACTTTTCGGAGGAGCAGGGGTGGGTAAGACCGTTCTTTTGAAGGAGCTCATTCGAAACGTGGCCGAGGAATCCGGAGGTGTGTCTGTATTTGCCGGAGTGGGAGAGCGAACTCGAGAAGGAAACGATCTTCTTTTGGAAATGCAGGAATCAAAAGTTATCGACAAAGCAGCGCTCGTGTTTGGACAAATGAACGAAGTGCCGGGTGCTCGCGCACGTGTCGCCCTTTCAGCACTTACCATGGCTGAATATTTCCGCGACGAAGAATCAAAAGACGTGCTCCTTTTCATCGACAACATTTTCCGATTCTCACAGGCGGGTTCTGAAGTAGCCGCACTTCTCGGTAAAATGCCATCAGCTGTGGGATATCAGTCAACACTCGCAACAGAAATGGGAGAGCTTCAGGAACGCATCACCTCAACAAAGAAAGGTGCTATTACGTCTGTGCAAGCTATTTACGTTCCTGCTGACGACATCACTGACCCAGCGCCTGCAACCGTGTTTTCTCACCTCGACTCTACTATTGTGCTTTCTCGAGCCCTCACAGAGCTTGGCATTTATCCTGCCGTGGATCCGCTTGCTTCCACTTCTTCGGCCCTCGATCCCAAAATTGTTGGAAAAGAACACTATATGGTCGCCCGAGCCGTTCAGAAAACGCTTCAGCGATATTCAGAACTTCAAGACATCATTAACCTTCTCGGTATCGAAGAATTGTCTCCAGAGGACAGAGTACTCGTAGCCCGCGCTCGAAAGATCCAGAAATTCCTCTCACAACCATTCTTCGTGGCGGAGGTCTTCAGTGGTATCGCCGGTAAATTCGTAAAGCGAGAAGACACAATCCAGAGCTTTAAAGAAATCCTCGAAGGAAAGCATGACGACAAATCAGAAGAAATGTTCTATATGAAAGGAGGAATTAAGGAAGTTAAGTAAATTAACGAGCGCAGCGACTATAATTTCTTAACCCCGCCCTGATTCAGATGTATTTGGGTCAGGGCGGGGTGATGATTTTGAAAATCGCTCCGCTCATAACAAAATCAATCATGCACGTCGGAGTTTATACAATCAAAGATACGCTCTTTAACGAAGAGGCAACAAAAGTCATTGCAAAAACAACAACTGGAGAAATCACCATTCTGCCAGATCATCTTCCTATTGTTTCAACTCTCGTTCCTGGAATTTTGAGAATTTTTGAGAAAAATGGGGTTGAAAAAACTATTGAAATCAAATCAGGTGTTCTCGAAATCCGCCCAGAAAGCAAAATTGTGATTCTCGCAAGCGCTTAATCGGTGCTACAATTTTTAGTATGCAAAAAGGAATTGATTATGTCGGCGTAGGTGTAGTCTTTTTCTGTGTTGATGAAAAAGGAAATTTGATAATGGCGAAGCGAAGTCAAAACACCCGAAACGAACACGGTAAATGGGACTGCGGTGGCGGAGGAATTGAAATTGGAGAAACAGCCGAAGAAACTCTCAAAAGAGAAATCATTGAAGAGTATGGAGTTAAGATTATTTCATACGAATTTATGGGGTTTCGAGATGCTTTTCCAGAAAGAAACGGCGAACGGCAACACTGGGTTGTTCTTGACTTCAAGGTACTCATCGATCCTATGGGGCTTCGGATAGGTGAGCCGGATAAATTTGATGACATTGGAATTTTCCCGATGGATAAGTTACCCACACCAATCCATAGCCAGATTCCAAAAGCTTTGGCAAAATATAAAGACAAATTTTTCTAAATATATGAAAGCTATCGTTATTGCTGCCGGAGTAGGGAAGAGAATGCAACCTCTTACTTTCACTACTCCGAAACCACTTCTCACTGTCCTTGGGAAATCGCTTCTCGAACACGTTTTCGACGCCCTTCCCGATGAAATCACTGAAATTATCGTTGTCATAGGCTACAAAGGCGAGATGATTAAAGAAAAATTCGGAGATTCGTACAAAGGCAAAAAACTCTTTTACATTGAGCAGAAAGAACAGTTGGGAACCGCACACGCACTCGAATTATGCAGACATCTTCTCACAAAGGGAGAAAGATTCTTGGTAATGTACGCAGATGATATTCACGACAAGAAAAGTATTCAAAAGATGCTCGTCTATAGTCGATGTCTTCTTCTTTCCCGAGCGGAACATCCGGAGCGTTTTGGTATCGTAGAAATAGATAAAGACAATAAAATCATCGATCTTGTGGAAAAACCCGAGAATCCTAAAACAAATTTGGCATCAAATGGAGTGTATCTTTTGGATGATCATGTGTTTCATTATAAAGCTCATGAGCATAAAGGTGAATTTTTTCTTTCAGTTATGATTGAAAAAATGTTGAAAGATTTTCCAACCTACGGAGTTATCTCTGATCTTTGGATTCCCATCGGTTACCCTGAAGACTTGAAAAAAGCAGAGGAGATTTTGACTGCACGGAAATAAAACTTCCAACCAGTCGGCCTATAGATATATGAAAATCACCAAACTTGGCCATTGCTGTTTGCTCATAGAAGATAAAAACCTCAGGATACTGACTGACCCGGGAAGTTACTCAACGCTTCAAGATTCCGTAAATAATATAGACCTCATCCTCATTACTCACGAACATCAAGACCATTTTCACGTTCCTTCTGTAAAAACAGTTTTACAAAATAACCCGAAGGCCCGGATCATTACCAACACTTCTGTTGGATTTCTTTTAGACAAAGAGGGAATCAAATACGAAATCCTTGAAGACGGTCAAAGCAAAACTGAAAAAGAAACACTGTTCGAGGGGATCGGCACTATTCATGCCGAAATTTATACGAGTTTTCCGCGAGTTCAAAATACCGGATATTTTATTTCAAATCGGCTCTATTATCCCGGAGACGCCTTTCACATTCCGCCCAAATCTCCTGAAATTTTAGCTCTCCCAGTAGCCGGACCATGGATGAAAATCTCTGAGGCGATCGATTTCGCTCTCGCCTGTAAACCAAAGACGGCTTTTCCTGTCCACGATGGAAATCTGAAAGACATTGGACTAGAGGTAACAAACCGCGTCTCTAAAATGCTTCTCGCTCCGCAAAAAATTCATTTTCAAGAAATGGAGCTTGGGAAAACAATTGATTTTGACAAAATATAAATTCTCCAATACCCGAATACCAAATAACTGGCCATTGGGGTATACTTTTCCTATGGAAACAATCTCTCCTACTACCATTGTTATATTTGGAGTTACTGGTGATTTAGCGCAAAGAAAGCTTTTCCCCGCCCTTTTTGAGCTCCACAGCAAGGGCTTTTTGCCTTCAAAATATCATATCGTCGGTTTTTCTCGGAGAGAACTTTCTACGGAAAGCTTCCAAAAGTTTGTAAAAGAAGCAATTGTATCTTTTAGCAAAAAAATGCCGGCAAGCGAAACAGAACTTGCTGATTTTCTATTTCACGTAAGTTACAAACAAGGACTTTTTGACAATGCCGACTCATACAAAAATCTTGCCGACACACTTTCTCTCGTAGATGATGGTTTCGGGCAATGTTCAAACAAACTTTTTTATCTTGCCGTTCCGCCAAATCTCTACGAAGGAATTCTTTCCCACCTCTCGAGCTCAGGACTCACTATTCCGTGCGGAGGAGACCAGGGCTGGACCCGGGTTTTAATTGAGAAGCCATTCGGCAGAGATGTAGAAACTGCGCAAAAACTGGACCACCACCTTTCTGACCTTTTCCAAGAAGAGCAGATCTTCCGCATTGATCACTATCTTGCAAAAGAGACGCTTCAAAACATTCTCGCCTTCCGTTTTTCAAACGCACTTTTCGAACATCTCTGGAGCGGGGAGTACATTGAATCGGTTTCTGTAAAACTTTTTGAGACCCTCGATATTTTAGGTCGCGGAGCTTTTTATGATGCGACCGGAGCCCTGAGAGATGTCGGACAAAATCATATCCTCCAAATGCTCGCGCTTGTTGCAATGGAAAGACCAAAAAGTTTGAAGCCCGAAAGCGTAAGGCGAGAGCGAGCAAGAGTATTTGAAAAATTGACTCCTATGACAAGAAAAAATATAGAAACGCACGCAATCCGCGCCCAATATGAAGGATACAAAGACGAACAAAATGTAAATCCGGAATCAGAGACAGAAACATATTTCAAACTGAAAGCATTTATCAATAATGAACGCTGGAAAGATGTGCCATTTTACCTCGAAAGCGGAAAAGCGCTCAAAGAAACAAAAACCGAAATTGTCGTGACTTTCAAGCCTTGTACGACATGCCTCTGTATTGATGGCGAAAAACATAAGCATAAAAACAGCATTACATTTACCATCCAACCCAATGAGGGAGTCTCTATAGAATATTTTATGAAAAAACCAGGATTTGATTCTGTAGTTGAAGCCCAAGATCTTTCTTACATTTATAGAGAAAGTGTGGGCGATGTGGCCATTCCCGACGCGTACGAAAAAGTTCTTTATGACTGTATTCGTGGAGATCAAACACTCTTTCCGTCAACAAGCGAGGTCGATCTTACTTGGAAATATATAAGTCCTATTATTGAACATTGGAAATCCGTCCCGCTTCTCTCGTACGAAAGAGGATCTCATGGCCCACAAGTATCTTTCTAAATTATGAAAATTGTTTTTGAAAAAGAAGAGAAGATCTTGCAAAAGAAAATTGCCACAGCTTTATCAGAAATACTCGTAACAAAAGAACCCACGCTGCTTCTTTTGGCCAGCGGTTCTGCTCTTCTTTTTCTAGATCTGATAGACAGAGAGGCGCTTACTTCGAACCTTACTGTTGGAATGGTAGATGAAAGGTATAGCGAAGATCCAAATATAAATAATTTCGCACAGCTCAAAAAGACAAAGTTTTATGCGACAGCAGAGAAAAGACGTGTTCATTTCTTTGATTCTCAAGTAAAAAAAGATGAGACGCTTGAGCAATATGGGAGAAGATTTGCAGAAAATATTGAAGATTGGCTTAGAGAAAATCCAAAGGGGCATTTGATAGCCACGTTCGGAATGGGGGAAGACGGCCATACAGCTGGCATCTTTCCATATCCGGAAAATCCTGAAGAATTTCGGAGTCTTTTTGAAAAAAATCCTACTGCTACCGCCTATGATGCAAAAAATAAAAATATGTACTCTCTTCGAGTGACTACCACCTATACATTTATTAAAACCAAAATAGACAAAGCGCTTATATATATTACTGGAGAGAAAAAGAGAAAAGCGCTCGCGAGAGTGCTTTCTTCCTCTGGGACGATAGAAGAAACGCCAGGAAGAATCTGGCGAGAAATGCGGGATGTGAAGATCTTTTCCGATATCAAAATTTAAATATGATACAATATTGTCCATGTCTGGAGCCATAAGAAAAATAAATCCGGCCTGGGTGCTTCGTCTCTTTTTGGGACTGACATTTCTCTATTCGGGTCTTGATATGACCCGCAATCCGTCTCTGTGGACTTGGACTGTTTCTAAAGCGCCTCTTTTCCTTACAAATTTTATTCACACAGTAGGCGGTATAACCAACTTTATTCGAGGAGTAGGGTATTTAGAACTTGTATTCGTCGCTCTTTTTCTTATTCCGATTTTCCCAAGAATTTTTGTAAAGATAGCGTCGCTTTTGGCCGGTATTGAAATGTCGCTTATCGTTATATCTCTCGGCATCAATATGACAACGTTTCGTGATATCGGACTTGCGGGAGCGGCATTTTCGCTTTTTATTCTTCTTGTTGAACACTCGCATTCTCACGATTGGAGATAAAAGAACCGAGCAAAATCACCATGGCCAAAATATATATTCTTGTCGGACATCCAGATAGCGAAAGTACGCTTGTGAACTGGGCAGAAGGCTATGCTTC
>JAQTTF010000081.1 GCA_028710915.1 Minisyncoccota bacterium
CGCTGAAAGCATGAATGTTGTTTTTGTTTCGCAGTCTATGATTTGTGAAAGTTCAGTGATTTCTTTGAGCATGCGTTGTGCATGTTGACAGATTGCTTCATAGTTTTTATTCATTGTGTTCACGCTTCTTTTTTTGTTCACATGCATAGCAAACTTGCGCGCATCGTGCGAAGTTGCATGTTTTACATTCTGAGTCTTCTGACATGTTGAGTCACTCTACAGTTAGTGCGCAAAGTGCACGTCTTGCATGAGTTTGTCGCATTCGTGAATTAGAGAGAGCATTTTTAGAGAGCGTTTTATAATGTTGTTAGCGTACTCGATTGCAAGCTCAGTATCACTGAGAGCGAAAGCGTTATCGATCATTTCTAAGTCTTTTTGAATTTCTTTGCGCTGTTTTTGCGCTTTATTAGCTGTATTTTCTAATATGCTCATAGTTTGTCACATTCTTTTTTGTGTTACGTCAAATAGTGAATATTTGACTTTATAAACAAAAAAAGAGAGAGTGCGAAGCTTAGAATTTGATGAAGTCGTACTTAGCTCTACGAGAGTCTTCTAAGACGTTATAGTAGATGCACAGCTTCTGTTTTTCTTTTGCTTTTGCGATAACTGCGTTAACGTCAGCTTCAAGCTCGCTCGCAGTTGTTTGTAGACTGATTGAGTAGAGAGCGTTTCTGACTTTGTCACCGTACGCACCGCCACACGTCTTGAGTAATGACATGATGTTTTGAGCGTTGAATTTCTGCATGCTTGCGAGTTTTGAGACGTAGTCAGCTACAGCTTTGTTAGCGATTGCTTGACTGAAGAGAACGAGTTGATTGTTTTCGTCTCTGTACATTGTTGCATTGTAGACTTCGCTGTTGTCTGTGTCGAGTGCTGAAAGCATGTAAGAGCGACGTTCTTGAATGACTTTGCGTTTGTCTGCGTCGAGTTCTGTGTTTGCTTTGCGAACGACAAAGTCTTTTACGTCTCTGACTTTGACAGCTTGCGCAGTCGCAACGCTTTGCGCAACTTCGCTTTTTGTTGCTGTTTTGCTTGCTTCTTGTAGTTTTGCTACAAGAGCTTTATTTTCTGCTTTTTTTTGCGTGTTCTTACTCATTCTTTATCACATTCTTTTTTTAAACATCGCTTCTGAAGCGTTTAAGCTTCGAAAAGAAGCGTCAAAATAAAAAAAAAGAAGAGATTAGAGTTTTATTTTGAGTGTTATTTCATAGAGTTCGTTACTGCTGTCACTGTCAAGCTGTTTGATGTTTTTGAGTTTTTCAAGATGCGTTTTTAAATCGAGTTTTTTATCATCTGAGAAAAATGTGTCAAAAACATCGTCAATTTCGTTGTTGCGTTTAAGTTGTTCTATTTTTCTATAGAGATTGTCGTTGAAGTCTGTGACATGAAAGCGAACTTTGATTTTTTTGTATTTTGCTTTAGTCATGTTGTTTCAACTTCGATACGTCTTTTTTACGCACTTTTTGAGAGTGCTTTATAAAAAGAAGTAGATTATAGAAGTTTATCATTAGAGAGTAAGTGACATAATCGAACGTCGAAAGCGTCTTGAGTTTTTAGAGCAGTTTTGAGATACTTACAGTTTATACAACTTTTCTTTATGCATTTTTGACAAGCACATGTATGCAGAACTTGAAGCACATCAATTATATCTTTTTCAAACATAGATGACACGTTCTGAGTGTTTGATTTTACATCGAACTTTTTGTTGTGCTACTACACAGTGCGATAGCAACATATTGCTATACTTGCTGTTTTGCTTGCTTCTGCACAACGCAAAGCGTCAAGTATCGTATAGTGTGAGATAGTTTATAAAGATTTAGAAAGAGTATATATAGTGAGTTTTGGGAAATTGTGTGAAACAGTATATAAACTATAGTGAGTAGTACGACGACATGAAGTGTCGTATCTGCTATAGCAAGACGACAGATAATAAAGAGTATGTAGTCGTGAGAAACAAGACATGAGGCAGTGTCGTATGTATTAAGAAACAAGACTCATATCGTAAGAGTCGGTATATCGAACCTGCTGTCTTAAGTCTTACGATACAAAAATATATTCCATATGAAAAATGTCCAATTTTTTGAAACTATTCAATTTCTGACCATGAAGAAAAGTCTATTAACTACTTTATTCCAATCCAAAAAGTATATATATCTCCAAGAAGACGTAAGTACGTGTTGATAAAAAATGAACATATTAGGATTTATAATCTTTGGAATACTTGCAATAGTATTTCTACTGATATCCAACGTCTACTTCCAAGCCTCCAAAGTCTATAACAGCGCAGCACCAGTTGGGGTCGGATTTTTCTGCGGTTCTGGCTTTCTCGGTATACTATCCGTGGTGATGCTTCTATGAGTTTAAATATGAATGATCTAGAAATAGAAGTTGCAGCAATCCATGGTGGTAAAACTGCCGCCAAAATAGTCAAACTTAGGCAAATTAAAGAAGGCTCCCGTCTTCCAGGACTATTTGATCCCTTATCAGAAGACATTAAACTTGAAGGGTTTGAAAAAATTATATTCGAGATGAGAAACAAATGAACTGTCCCAACCCCAAGTGTAACTCCACCCACACTGTAAAGTGCGGTTACAAGGTACTTGCCCGAGGCGGTCGCAAACAACGCTGGCAATGCCAAACCTGCGGTCACTACTTCGAGTCCCAGTGGACCCCTCCCCC
>JAQTTF010000026.1 GCA_028710915.1 Minisyncoccota bacterium
TATAGCCGTTGGAAAATTTTTGGATAAATATATTCTCATTCAGTCATAGAAATTCTTATGGATACTCAAAACCAAAGAAAAGGCGAAGTGTTTATGATCTTTGAAGTTCTTCTCTGGGCGTTTTTTCCCGTTGTCACTGTTTTATCGTATGTGAAATTACAAAGTATGGTTGTGCTTCTGTGGAGTACGACTTTTAGCGCACTATTCTTTCTTGCGATCGTCGCGTATCGAAAGACATGGGTTGAATTTAAAAATCCATTGCTTTGGAAATATTCTGCTCTTGCCGGATTTTTTATCGGGGTTGTTTATTACGGACTCTTTTTCACTGGGCTCGCGCATACATCTCCCGGCAACGCGAGTCTTATTGCAGAGTTTGAGGTTTTCACAGCGTTTCTCTTTTTTAACGTATTCAAGCAAGAAAGAATGTCGTTTGGCCACAAGCTTGGCAGTATTTTTATGGTTATGGGAGCTTGTGTCGTTCTTTTGCCCAACGTCAGTCAAATAAACACCGGCGACTTCCTTGTCCTCCTTTCAACCTTTGCGCCACCGGTAGGGAATTATTTTATGCAAAAAGCCAGGAAAATCTCCTCTTCATACTCGATTCTTTTTATTCGAACTCTTGTTGCCATTCCATTTCTTTTTCTTCTTGCGAAAATGCTGCATGCCGGTACGATTGCTTTCGATATCAAGTCATCTCTCTTTTTTCTAGCAGTAAATGGAATTCTTATTTTCGGTCTTTCAAAAATCCTTTGGCTCGAAGCCATTCATTATATTTCTGTGGTAAAAGCGAATGCGTTGGGAAGTTCAGGTCCGATCTTTACTCTTCTTCTTTCCTATATATTTCTCCATCAAGCTCCGACACTCTGGCAGCTCACAGCTGTCGTTCCGATGATTCTCGGGGTCCTTCTTCTCACCGATCAAGTATCTTTTTTTCGAGGCAAAATTTGAACCAAAATATCAAGGAATATCGTATGTATAGGTAAGAGCCAAGAGAGCTGTTTTTATTTAATTTAATGAAAAAGTTTTTCACATCTGCCGTATTTGTTCTTGCTTTTGCGGGGTACGGACTTTACCAAAGTTTTGCTAATTCGGGCACGACAAATTATATTGCCTCCAACGCTGCTCCGCTTACACAGTCAACTGATGTCGTGACCTTGGCACAATCCTCGCCCCCGCCAACTCCAACTCCTGAACAGACTCGTACAATTTCTCCCTCAACACCAAAACCTACACCAATTTCAACGCCAAAGCCGAAGGGACAATACGTTGATGGCACCTACCCTGGCAGCGTCGTTGATGTCTATTATGGCAATGTCCAGGTGAAAGCCCTAATATCAGGCGGGAAGCTTGCTGATGTTGGGTTTCTTCAATATCCGAGTGACCGGAGCCATTCTCTTGATTTGAGCCGCTATGCTTTGCCGATTCTAAAGAGCGAAGCAATACGAGCGCAAAGCGCGGATGTGAATATTATTTCGGGAGCAAGTGATACGAGCATGGGATTTCAAGAGTCCCTTAACTCAGCTCTTTCGCAAGCAAAAAGCTAAAATGAAACAGATTCGCGATAGTATGGGTATGCCCGTTACGATTGAAATCGCTGAAACAGAAGCGAAGCAAGAATATTTCGACAAGGTTTTCGATTATCTTGCGCATATTGATGAAAAGTTCAGCACATATAAAAAAGACAGCGAAATTTCTCGGATCAATCGCGGAGAAATTTCGCCGGATAAATACAGCGAAGAAATGAAAACAGTTTTCAAATTATCCGAGGATACAAAACGCGAGACTGAAGGATTTTTCGATATACAAAAACCGGATGGCTCGTATGATCCTTCGGGTTTGGTGAAAGGCTGGGCCATCTATAATGCAGGGCTTCTTTTGAAAAAATGCGGGTGCAAGAATTTCTTTGTTGATGTTGCAGGCGATATAGAATCCTCTGGCAAAAATGGGGAAGGAGGGGATTGGAGTGTCGGCATTCGAAATCCTTTTAATAAGAAAGAGATTGTTAAAGTGCTGTATCCTAAAGGGAAAGGAGTCGCGACTTCTGGCACCTATATTCGTGGCAGCCATATTTATAACCCGCATACAAAAAAAGCCGTTGAAACTGATGTGGTCAGCCTCACGGTCATCGGGCCAAATGTGT
Organism: Minisyncoccota bacterium; assembly: GCA_028710915.1. Taxonomy (GTDB): domain Bacteria; phylum Patescibacteriota; class Minisyncoccia; order Phycocordibacterales; family JAQTLZ01; genus JAQTLZ01. Next base: position 2,141 of record JAQTTF010000026.1, read on the forward strand.
ATGAAGCAGATCGTTTTGCAACGGGAGCATATGCTATGGGAAATCTCGGAATTCAATTTCTGGAGAAACTTCCCGGCTTTGAAGCGTATGCTATAAGCAAAGAAGGTGTCGCCACCATGACAAGCGGATTTGAAAATTTTATGCGCGTATGATCAAGATAATTGATAACTTTTTAAACAAAATAACAATGTATCGGCTGGTTGTGTACGAGCTCTGCTTCCTTTTGGCAGTTGCGGGGGCACTCGGATTTTTCGGAATTCTTCCTTACAAACCGCTTTTCTTTTTCTTTTCATTAGTTTTCATTTTCTTCGTCTCTGAAGGCGTGAATAAACTTTTTGCTTTTATGTTTGAGGTTCCGTCAAATCCGGAATCAACTTGGATAACAGCTCTTATTCTCACTCTCATCATTACGCCAGCAACCGGTATCTTCGATATGCAATTTCTTCCGCTCGCGTTCTGGGCGAGCTCCTGGGCAGTTGCTTCTAAATATATTTTAGCGATACGGGGGAAAAGTCTTTTCAATCCTGCCGCTCTCGGAGTTGTGGTGACGAGTTTTGCATTAGGGCTGTCTGCGAGCTGGTGGGTGGCGACTCCCATACTATCTCCTTTTGTGCTTTTAGGAGGGCTTCTCCTTGTGCGGAAAATTCATCGTTTCGATCTTTTTTGGGCATTTGTCGGCACTTTTGCTTTAGGGACTTTATATTTTGTCCTTGCTTACGGGTCGAGCTTTGCCCAGACTTTTAGCCAGTCTTTTCTTTATGCGCCGGTATTTTTCTTTGCGACCGTGATGCTTACCGAGCCAGCGACCACTCCGCCGACACGTATTCTCAGGATCTTCTATGGAATGCTTGTTGGATTTCTATTTTTGCCAAATGTAAGTATTGGTTCCTTCTACTTTACTCCCGAGCTCGCGCTTCTCGCGGGAAATATTTTTTCATACATTGTCAGTCCAAAATACAAGATGATGCTTCAATTGAAAAAAGCTACTCGGCTTTCTTCGAATGTGTATGATTTTACTTTTGAGAGCAATCGTTCGATTTCTTATACACCAGGGCAATTTATGGAATGGACGCTTGCACATTCGCAGCCTGATAGTCGAAGTTTCCGGCGCTACTTTACGCTTTCTTCTTCTCCGACCGAGCGGAATATAAAATTGGGGGTAAAATTTTACGAACCGGCCAGCACATTCAAAAAAGCGCTTCTGTCTATGAAGATTGGGGCGACGCTTGTTGCGGGCCAGCTTGGCGGAGATTTTACGATGCCAAAAAATAAAAAGAAAAAATTGGCTTTTATTGCCGGAGGAATCGGAGTAACGCCATTTCGAAGCATGATCCAATATCTTCTCGATAAAAGAGAACTCCGCGATATAACGCTTTTATATTCAAATAGAGCTCCTGAAGACGCGGTCTATGCGGATATTTTTGAGAAAGCTCGGCGCGAAATTGGGACAAAAACTGTCTATGCGTTCAGTGATAAAAATATTCAATTGCCAGCTGGAGCTGTTTCAGCTATTGATGCAAATACGATTATGCAAAGAGTTCCGGACTATGGAGAGCGAATATTTTATATTTCCGGTCCGCAGGGGATGGTCACTTCATTCAAAGAGATGCTTCTTGGAATAGGAGTGAAGAGATCGCAAATAAAAACAGATTATTTCCCAGGATTTGCCTAGAAAGAAAAGTTATTTAGTAATCCACAGAAGCCGTCCCTAGGGACGGCTTCTGTGGATGAAATAATAGGTTATTCCTGTTATAGTAATTGCTGTCTAGAAGTTTGTGATTACCCGACATATATTCAAGAAATAATAAATTCAATTTATTCTTTCTCGATTGGGCACAAAAGTTTTTTTAACTTTTATCTATGAAATCAAGATCACAAACACGCAGTAACTGCTTTTTTGGCAAAGTGGTTTTTTGTGTTTTTTCTATTTTTGTTGCTCTTGTGATTTTTAAACCGAGCGCGGCGTTTGCTGCAGCTCGGACAGCCTCTGTTTCTGGAAACTGGGAAAGTACAGCTACGTGGGGTGGCAGTTCTGTTCCTGGAGCGAGCGATACGGTCACTATCAATTCTGGTATCTTGGTGACGGTGACAGCGAATGAGTCTGCAACATCTATTACATTTGCCGCTTCATCTGCAACAACTAAATTAAGCATCAATTCTGGAATAACACTTGCCGTTTCTGGTGCCATAACTATTCCCGAAGGATCGGGCGCGGGTTCTAACACCTTGGCTGTCGGTTCCGGTACTTTAACTGCGGGAAGTATTGCTTTCACCAGTGCCGGCACGCCCAAAAAACATTCAATGTCGATTTCTACTGGAACAGTAACTGTGTCCGGTGCGATTTCGATTGACGGAACAAATAAGAAGAGCGCTGGCGTTGCGATAACCGGTTCCGGAACCTTAAATGTTGGAGGTGCATTTTTTGCAAACTCTACAAACACAGGACTCATTACAACTTCATCTGGAAGCACCATTAACTACGACGGCTCAGGAGCTCAAACGGTGAAAGCTGCTACGTATACCGGGAATCTAGTTCTTTCTGGTAGTGGGGCAAAATCTATTGACGCAACTAAGGTTACTGCCACAAATGCTAATCTAAGTATTGCTCCCGATTCGGGCGGAGCGACAGCAAGCATGACGGGGTCACTTACAGTAGCGACGCTCAAACTTGGCGGAGTAGGAAAAGCAAGCGGTACCTACGGCAGCACTTCATCTTCTCCCGCTGCCACAAATCAAAGTAATACTTATTTTGCCGGAACCGGACTGGTAAGTGTTACTACAGGTTCAGTTGATAATATTGCGCCGACTATTTCTTCAGTCAGTTCAAACCTTGCAAATGGAACCTATAAAGCCGGACAGACTGTCGACATAGAGGTTACGTTTTCTGAAGCGGTCACCTCAACTGGCGCTGTCACGGTAAATCTCGACACTGGGAGAAGCTGTACTTTTACTGTTACCTCTCTTTCGACAGCATCGTGCAATTATTTGGTTCTTGCTGGTGACACATCCAGTGATCTTAATGTCTCATCTATCACTGGAACCATTGCAGATACGTCCGGGAATCCAATGACGAACTTTACCCCGACTACCAATCTCGCTGCCAACAAAAATATTATCATTGATACCACTGCGCCAACGGTCTCAAGTGTTACGTCTTCTACTGCAAACGGCAGCTATACTACCGGTGCAACTATTTCTCTTCAGGTCCATTTTTCCGAAACGGTGAACGTCACTGGGACGCCTCAACTTACCCTTCAGACCGGAACATCAACGACTCGCGCATTAAATTATGTATCGGGCACTGGCAGTTCCGCACTTACTTTTACGTATTTAGTCCAGTCGGGTGATAACTCAAGCGACCTTGACTATAGCGCCACGAGCTCGCTTGCATTAAACGGCGGCACCATAGCCGATGCAGCAACGAATGCCGCAGTACTTACTTTGCCAACTCCTGGGCCGAGCCATACTGGCTCTTTGAGCAACACTTCGGCGATTGTTGTTGATACCGCAGCTCCCACAGTCGTGAATGTTACTTCTTCGAGTCCTGACGGAAATTATAAAGCGGGGGATGTGATACCAATTCTTGTTACTTTTTCAGAAGTCGTGACGGTAAGCAACACTCCGCACATTGTGCTTCTCACGGGATCTCCGACAACCAAAAATGTCGGTTATTCCTCCGGTTCTGGTTCTACCACGCTTGAATTCGACTACACGGTTGGATCAAACAACTTCACATCTGATCTCGAATACGCCGGAGTGGGGGCGCTCTCCACCAGTAATTCCGGCTCGGCTTCCACCATTCAAGACACCGCTGGCAATGCCGCTGTGACCACACTTCCTGTACCGGGCTCACACACATCTCTCGGCGGTTCTCTGGGCTACAACAAAAATATCATTATTGATTCTACGGCTCCGACTGTCACGCTTACCTCCACTTCATCCTCTTTAACGAATGTTCCAATTCCGGTTACCGCCAATTTTTCAGAAACAGTCACTGGATTTACTGTCGGTGATATTTCTGTAACAAACGGCACAGCAGGAAGTTTTGTTGCTGTCTCGGGTTCGAAGTACACTTTTACGGTAACGCCGACTTGTCAGTGTGGTGTTACTATCTCACTTTTAAGCGGTGTTGCTACAGATATTGCCGGCAATCCTAATATAGCTTCAAACACGCTGACTCGCACTTACGATAGTATCGCTCCCTCGGTTTCACTCACGACTTCAACCGTTTCCCCAACTAGTAACACTCCAATAAGTTACACCGCCACATTTAGCGAACCCGTGACCGGATTTACTGTGGGAGATATAACTTCAACCAATGCTGCTGTCGGTAATTTCCATACGGTTTCAAGCAGTGTCTATACGTTCGATGTCTCTCCGGTCAGTAATCCGGATCCACTAGTCAACACAGATGTGTATACGTCAGTAGATGCGGGGAAAGCCACGGATGCAGCGGGAAATGGAAACACTGCATCAGATTCTGGCGTGCCGTCATATATACGTTTCGATAATCATAGTCCGACCGTAGCCCTCACTTCAAGCGCGGGTGATTACGTGAACGCACCCTTTTCTGTTACAGCCACATTCTCTGAATCAGTGTCAGACTTTGCTTTAGGCGATATTTCAGTGACTCATGGCACAGCTGGAAGTTTTGTTGCTGTCTCGGGTTCGATCTATACCTTCACGGTGACGCCGACGAGCCAAGCACTTGTTTCGGTTAGTATTGCCGAGGGAGTGGCAATAGACGGTGCCCTCAATTCTAATCTTGCTTCGAACATTTTTCAGACGACGTATGATACTGGTGCGCCGACAGTTATATTAAGCACTTCCATTTCTAGTCCTACCAATACCTCTCCTGTTTCAGTGACGGCAACGTTTTCCGAAGATGTGACCGGATTTACTGTGGATGATATTTCTGTGACGAATGCTACTGTAGATAATTTCCTCGGTTCTGGAACGATTTACACATTTGATGTAACTCCGACAGATCAAGGCAGCGTAACAGTGAGTCTTCCGGAGGGAAGTGCGGTTGATGTTGCAAGCAATAATAGTGTTGTTTCCAATACGCTTTCATTTACGTACGATACGGTTGCACCGACTCTCGTCGAGGACACGCCGGTTCCAGCACTCACGACGGACACCACTCCTAATTATTCATTCAGGACATCTGAAGATGGAACAATAACCTATGGAGGGAGCTGCAGTTCTGTAACTTCATCTGCTTTGTCTTCTGCTACTACAACTGTAACTTTCAACACATTGGCCAACGGTACGTACAATGATTGTTCCATCATTGTCACTGACGCGGCAGGAAATGCGAGCTCTCCGCTTATCGTCACAGCCTTTACTATTGATAATAGCGATCCGGTTGTCACTTCCTATTCTCCTCTGAATAATGCCACTGGTGTTTCGGCAACGGCAAATCTTATTCTCACTTTCGACAAAGCGGTTACTGTGGGAACAGGGAATATTTATCTGAAACAGGGGAGCACGACAATAGAAACTATTGATGTCACAGGAGGCAAAGTAACTGGTTCTGGAACAAATATCATCACCATTAATCCCTCGACAACTTTAACTAGTCAGACCGTATACAATGTTCAAATAGATGCGGGGGCATTTCATGATTCGTTCGGTAATAATTATCTGGGAATTTCCAATACGACCACATGGAGCTTTACCAGCGCTGACACAATCGCTCCTACAGTGATTTCTCTTACCCCCGCAACTTTGAGTACCGGTGCTCCCGTTCATTCTTCATTGGCTATTACTTTCAGTGAAAATGTAATTGCCCAGAGCGGGGGATTCGTCACGATCCGAAAAGCTGATAACTCTGTAGTGGAGGATATTTCTGTTACAAGCGGAGAAGTGGCGGGTTCCGGTACAAACATAATCGTCATAACTCCGAGCGTGACGTTGGATGGGTCGACTAACTACCACATCACCATAACTTCTACTGCGTTTGCAGATGCTGCTCAAAACTTTTATGCCGGAATATCCGATGCGTCGACCTGGACCTTTCAAACCCTCGATACTTCGCATCCGTTCGTTACCGCCTTTTCACCTACAGATTTTGCTACTGGCGTTACTGCAAATCAAAACCTGGTGATAACTTTCGACAGAAATGTCTTCGCCCAGACTGGGAATATAAATATTTTTCCTGCGGGGCTTTCGGCTGTTGAGACAATTGCCGCTACGGATGCAACGAAAGTGACAGTCTCTGGAAACATGGTAACGATTGATCCCGCCACGACTTTAAATAGCCAGACCACTTATTACATCCAAATAGATGCCGGAGCGTTTAATGATCTGGCGGACAACACGGGGAATCCATATGACGGAATTGCAGATACGACCACATGGACATTTACAACTCTGGATACCACCAATCCGACTCTCTCTTCCATCGCACTTTCGTCAGACAATATTCTTTCTTCTTCACTGGCCAAAGTCGGGAATATCGTCACGCTTTCATTTGTAGCAAGCGAAAGAATTTCTTCACCAACAGTCACGTTTGCCTCTCACGGCGTCACCGTAGCCAATCCCGTCACAGTCACAGATACTACTGGCAGCGGTACTAATTGGATCGCTTCATATATGGCGAGCTCTAGTGATACAGATGGCGCGGTTACGTACAGCGTAAATTCTTATCATGACACGACTGGGAACCCCGGTTCTGAATACACAAGCGGAACAGGTTCTGTCACGTTTGATAAGACGGCGCCGACACTTTCTTCTGTAAATCTTGTGTCAAATAATTCAACTAACACGCTGGCAAAAGTTGGTAATCTTATAACACTTTCTTTCAATTCAAACGAAACTATTTCTTCTCCTGCAGTAAGCTTCACCTCGGGCGGCAATCCTGTTACTGGTTCTATCACTATTGCGAATCCTTCTCCGAATTCCTGGACTGCTACATACACAACAGGTTCTTCAGATACGGCGGGAAGTATTGCTTACAGTATAAATACTTTCCACGATAACGCGGGGAATAATGGTGATCCGGTTACAAGCGGAACGGGTAGTGTGACATTCGACAAAACTGCTCCTGTACTTTCCTCCGTCACCCCAGCCTCCTCTGCAACAATCAACAATGTCACTTCATCTTCATCCATCTCCTTCACCACAAGCGAAGCGTTAGGAAGCGGCTCTATCACAATCACGAGAACAGGAGGAACAGCCGACGGAGTGACCCATACCTGTGTACTGAAGGGCACTGCGCTCAATTCTGGCGCTCATACCATTAATCTTTCTGACACTACAAACAGCTGTACTTCAGACGTCTCGTCTCTTGTCTCCGGTGCGATCTACACCTTTGTCTTTGCCGGAAGCGATGCGGCGGGGAATGCTGCAACTTCTGTCACCAGAACTGGAATAACCTTTGACATCACCGCGCCGACTCTTTCATCCGTCACATTAATTTCAAGCAATTCGACAAACACGCAAGCAAAAGTGGGCGATCTCATAACACTTTCGTTCACGGCAAGTGAAGCAATTTCTTTGCCAACTATCAGCTTCAATTCTGGAGGAGCTCCGATTGCTGGCACTGTTATTATCGCGAATCCTTCAGATAATAATTGGACTGCAACCTACAGGACAAATTCTTCAGATACAGAAGGGAATATCACATATAGCATCAGTGATTTTTCGGACAGTATCGGCAATACCGGCTTGGCAGTTTCGAGCGGGAGCGGATCGGTTCATTTCGACAAAACAGCTCCGACTATTACAAATGTTACATCCACAAAAGCGAGCGGCACCTACACCACTGGAGAATCAATTCCTGTGAGTCTTACTTTTTCTGAAGCAGTTACATCTACAGGCAATGTGACAGTAACATTAGATACTGGAGGGTCCTGCACGTTTACAGTAACTGCGACTACGACTGGAAGCTGCAATTATCTAGTTCTCGATGGAGATGCATCTCTCGATCTTACTACAACATCAATCACAGGAGATATTAGAGACGCGGCGGGGAACGCTCTCACTAATTTTGTGCCAGCAACAAATCTTGCCGCGAACAAAGATATTGTCATTGATACGACAGCTCCTGACTTGAGCATCCCAAACATCCTCAGCGTCACTTCTACCAAGGCGAACGGCTCCTACACTGTCGGTGAGTCTATTGATATTGATGTTATATTTTCTGAAGTAGTAACTTCCACAGGTGATGTGACAGTAACTCTGAATACTGGAGGGACGTGTACGTTCAGCATTACTGCAAGCACGACCGGAAGCTGTAATTATATTGTTCGAGATCACGATACCTCCTC